>CAKMQM010000021.1:0-13261 GCA_927911615.1 uncultured Xylanimonas sp. | reverse complement strand
TGACCAAGCCCCGCATCGCGGTTGCCGGCATCCACATCGAATCCTCGACGTTCACCCCCTACATCTCGACCGCCGACGACTTCATCGTCACCCGCGGCGAGGAACTGATGGACCGCTTCTATTGGCGCGACGAGGACTGGGCCACCCAGATCGAGTGGATCCCCGTCCTGCACTCGCGCGCCCTGCCCGGCGGCGTCGTCGAGCGCGGCGCCTACGACGCCTGGAAGGCTGAGATCCTCGAGGGACTCGCGGCCGCGGCCCCCTGGACGGCCTCTTCTTCGACATCCACGGCGCCATGAGCGTCCAGGGCATGGACGACGCCGAGGGCGACCTCATCAACGCCATCCGCGGCGTCATCGGCCCCGAGCCCATGGTCAGCGCCTCGATGGACCTGCACGGAAACGTCTCCCAGGACCTCTTCGACGGCTGCGACATCCTCACCTGCTACCGCCTCGCGCCCCACGAGGACGCTCTCGAGTCGCGCCGTCGTGCCGCCTACAACCTGGGCATGCGCCTCCTGAACGGCCAGCCCAAGCCCGTCAAGGCCCTCGTCCACGTCCCCGTGCTGCTGCCCGGCGAGAAGACCTCGACCCGCATCGAACCCGCCAAGTCCCTGTACAAGATGATCGACCCCATCGAAGAGATGGACGGCATCCTGGACGCCGCGATCTGGATCGGCTTCGCGTGGGCCGACCAGCCGCGCTGCAAGGGTGCGGTCGTCGTCACGGGCGACGACGCGGAGCTCGTCAAGGAGCAGGCCGAGCGTATCGGCCAGTACTTCTGGGACGTGCACGACCGCTTCGAGTTCGTGGCCCCCGTTGCCTCCATGGAAGAGTGCCTGGCAGCCGCCGAGGAGGGCCCCAAGCCCTTCTTCATCTCCGACTCCGGCGACAACCCGGGTGCCGGCGGTGCCGACGATGTGACGGTCGCGCTCGCGGCCCTGCTCGCGTGGAAGCCCGTCCAGGAGGCGACGCTCGACGTCGTCTACGCCTCGATCATCGATCCCGCCGCGGTCGCCGTTGCGTGGGAGGCTGGCGTCGGTGCCGAGGTTGACCTCGAGGTCGGCGGACACATCGACACCCGCGAGCCTGGTCCGCTGAACGTCCACGCCACGGTCGAGGCCCTCGCCGACGACCCGATGGGTGGCCACACCGCGCTGCTGCGCACGGGCGGCCTGCGCTTCATCATCACGACGAACCGCAACCAGTACACGATGTACAGCCAGTTCGAGCTGCTCGGCGTGGATATCACCACCGCTGACGTTGTCGTCGTCAAGATCGGTTACCTGGAGCCCGACCTGTACGAGACCCAGAAGGGCTGGCTCATGGCGCTGACCCCCGGTGGCGTCGATCAGGACCTCATCCGCCTCGGTCACCACAAGATTGAGCGCCCGATGTTCCCCTTCGATCCGGATATGGCAGATCCCGATCTGCATGCTCAGGTCGTCCTACCATGAGCGCCGTCAAGGATTCCGAGGGCCCGGTATTTGCGGGCATTGACATCGGCGGCACATCCATCAAGTGGATGATCGTCGATGAGGCGGGCGCGATCCTCACTCAGGGAAACGCGCCGACCAACCGCGAGGCCGTGGCCGAGCAGGTGGGACGAATCGGCGCGCGACTCGCGAGCGACTATCCGGGACTGGTCGGTTTCGGCCTGATCTGCCCCGGCCTCGTTGATGAGGAGAGCGGGACCGTCGTGTACGCGGCGAACCTTGAGCTACGCGGCGTCCAGCTGGCACGCGCGGTCGAGGACGCCACGGGCGTGCCCGCCGCACTCATGCACGATGGGCGCGCCGCCGGCCTGGCTGAGGGCCTCCTCGGCGCGGGCCGGGGGGCTTCCTCGTTCCTCATGATGCCCATCGGTACCGGCATCTCCGTGGCCCTCATGCTCGGGGACAACCTGTGGAGTGGCGCGACGTTTAGCGCCGGCGAAGTTGGGCACGCGCCCGTCTTCCCCGGTGGTGAGTCCTGCCGCTGCGGGTCGCGCGGCTGCCTGGAGGTCTACGCCTCGGCGAAGGGCATCGCGAGGCGCTACGAGCAGGCGACCGGCGAGGACATCGGTGCGAAGGCTATCGAAGCCGGCATTGGTACCGACCCGGTCGCGACCGAGGTGTGGAACACCGCGGTTCGTGCACTCGCGCTATCCCTCACCCACATGACACTCACCGTCGACGTCGAGCGCATCATCATCGGCGGCGGCCTGTCGCACGCGGGGGAGAACCTGCTGGCGCCGCTGCGCGAGGAATTCGCTTCGATGCTGACATTCCGCGATGCTCCCGAGATCGTTCGCGCCTCCCTCGGGGGAGCGGGTGGCCGCTGGGGTGCCGCGATCCTGGCCGCTCGCGTGGGCGGCTCGACGTGCTACGAGAGGTGGCAGCCGTGACGACTGTAGAGATTTGCGTGGAAGATGCCGTGGGCGTGCGCCGTGCGCGCGACGGGGGAGCGGATCGCATCGAGATCTGCACCGACCTGTCGTGCGGCGGCCTGACTCCCGCATTCGATGAGGTGGCCGCCGCCCTCGAGGTGGCGCCCGCTGGGGGCGTTCAGGTGCTCGTGCGTCCGCGCCCCGGGGACTTCGTCCATACGCGGGAAGAGGTCGACCGCATCGCCTCCGATATCGTGACCCTCTCGTCGATCGGTCGGGGAGCACCGGTGCGCCTCGGCTTCGTCGTTGGCGTCATCACCCGCGACGGGCAGATCGACGTGAACGCGGCCGCGCGCCTGCGGGACACGGCCGAGGATGCTCCGCTGACCTTCCACCGTGGATTCGACCAGGTCGTGGATCAGGATCGCGGTCTCGACGTTCTGATGGAACTCGGGTACGACCGCGTGCTGACGACGGGTGGGGATTCGGCTGTTGCGCAGCCGGCCGCTCTCGCCCGCCTCGTCGAGCGCGGGGGAGACGACATCATCATCCTGGTGTCGGGTGGCCTGCGCGCTCATAACGTTGCCGAGGTCGTGGCTGCCTCGGGAGCGCGAGAGGTCCACATGCGCGCACCCGGAACCTCGGGAACCGATCGGGCGGAGGTCGAGCGAATCGTCGCTGCCCTGCACGGATAACACAGATCACACGTTTTCAAAAAATCTTCATCGATTCGTCTGACAAATCGACGTCAGCAGTGTAAGGTTAAACACATGAGAATTGGAATTTTCAACGACGAAGATCAGATCGCATCCCTCGCAGCGGACCGCATCCTCGAGGTGTACCGCGCTAAGCCGAACTTCGTGCTCGGCCTGGCCACCGGCTCCTCGCCGCTGAAGCTCTACGCAGAGCTCGTGCGCCGCTACGAGGCCGGTCAGATCTCCTTTGCCCAGGTTCGTTCCTACAACCTCGACGAGTACGTGGGCCTGCCCCGCGACCACTACGAGGGTTACGCGAACTTCATCCACCGCAACCTCGTCGACCTCGTCGACATGCCCGAGGGCGCGGCACACGGCCCCGACGGCTGGTGCGATGACCTCGAGGCCGGCGCTGCCGCCTACGACGAGGCCATCAAGGCCGACGGCGGTATCGACATCCAGGTCCTCGGCATTGGCTCTGACGGCCACATCGGCTTCAACGAGCCCGGCGGCACCCTCGCGTCGCGCACCACGTGGGCGTCCTTACCGAGCAGACCCGCCGCGACAATGCCCGCTTCTTCGATGGCGACATCGACCAGGTCCCCACGCACTGCGTGACCCAGGGCCTGGGCACGATCATGGACTCGCGCGCCCACATCTTCATCGCCACGGGTGAAGGCAAGGCCGACGCGGTCAAGGCCATGATCGAGGGCGGCGTCACCCAGCGCTGGCCCGCGTCCATCCTCCAGCACCACCCCGACGTCACCGTGCTCCTCGACGAGGCCGCCGCCTCCAAGCTCGAGCTCGCAGACTTCTACAAGGAGGTCTGGGAGAAGGAACACCTGTGAGATAGGTTCCCCACCCGACTTCGCCCCGGCCTCGTCAATGCGAGGCCGGGGCCTTATTGTGAGCGTCGCTTCTTCGCTCCCGGCGCACGCGTGCCACCCGTTGGAAGGACCCCCAGGCACGTACAATGGACCCCATGCGTAATGCCCTCGACGAACCCACCGGCCCCTCCGCGCCCTCCGGTCCCTCCACCGCGTCCTCGACCGGTCTGCTGGAGCGTACCGAGACCCGCAAGGAGCGCACCGGCGGGGACGGCGACCGCTTCGCCCACTTCGTGCGCAAGGACAAGGCGAACTCGTCCATGGTGACGGGACAGCCCGTCGTTGCCCTGTGCGGCAAGGTGTGGATCCCCACCCGCGATGCCTCGCAGTACCCGGTGTGCCCCACCTGCAAGGAACTGCGCGACTCGATGGGAAAGAACGGGCGTAACTGGCCCTTCTCCGACGGTGGAAAGGGCTCCGACAAGTGAGCGAGACGACCCGGCGCGCACCCGTTGGCAGGCTGCGCGCCTGGCAGGCCGCTGCCCTGGATCGCTACATGGCGGCCTCCCCGCGCGACTTCCTGGCGGTCGCAACGCCGGGCGCTGGTAAGACGACCTTCGCCCTGACGCTTGCGACCGAGCTGATCGCCCGCGGCATCGTCGACAAGCTCACCGTCGTGTGCCCGACCGAGCACCTCAAGGGACAGTGGGCCTCGAGCGCCGCGCGCTTCGGTATCCACATCGACCCCGACTTTACGAACTCGCAGGGCGTTGCCGGCTCGCACTTCGACGGCGTGGCCGTCACCTACGCGCAGATTGGCTCCAACCCGGCCGTTCATGCGGCGCGCACCCGCGCCTACCGGACCCTCGTCATCCTCGATGAGATCCACCACGCCGGCGACTCCCTGTCGTGGGGTGACGGCGTGCGCGAGGCCTTCACGGACGCGACGCGTCGCCTGGCGCTGACGGGTACGCCCTTCCGCTCCGACACCTCTCCGATCCCCTTCGTCACCTACGAGGAGGACGAGGAGGGCATCCGACGCTCGCGCGCCGACTACACGTACGGCTACGGCGACGCCCTCAAGGACGGCGTCGTGCGTCCCGTCCTGTTCATGTCCTACTCGGGGCAGATGGCCTGGCGCACCAGCGCGGGTGACGAAGTGAGCGCCCGCCTGGGTGAGCCCCTCACCAAGGACATGATGAAGCAGGCTTGGCGCACCGCGCTGGATCCGAAGGGTGAGTGGATCCCCGCCGTCCTGCGCGCCGCCGACCTGCGCCTCGAAGAGGTGCGCCGCGCCGTGCCGGACGCGGGCGGCCTCGTCATCGCATCCAATCAGGAGCACGCGCGTGCCTACGCCCGCCACCTGCGCCTCATTACCGGCAAGGCCCCCACGATCGTCCTGTCTGACGACGCGGACGCCTCCGACCGCATCTCCGAGTTCGCCGACTCCACCGACAAGTGGATGGTCGCCGTGCGCATGGTGTCCGAGGGCGTCGACGTGCCCGCCTCGCGGTCGGCGTCTACGCGACGAACGCTTCCACGCCGCTGTTCTTTGCCCAGGCCATCGGCCGCTACGTGCGAGCCCGGCGCCGCGGCGAGACGGCCACCGTCTTCATCCCTTCCGTCGTGCCCCTGCTGACCCTCGCCGGCGGCATGGAGGTCGAGCGCGACCATGCGCTGGACCGCCCCAAACGCGACGAGGCCAGCGAAGACGACATGTGGAATCCCGAGGACGCCCTTGTCGCGGCCGCGAACCGCGAGGAGAAAGCTTCTTCCGACCTGCTCTCCCAGTTCGAGGTCCTGGGCGCGGACGCAGAGTTTGACGGCGTCCTCTTCGACGGTGCCGCGTGGGGCGCGGGCGCGGAGGTCGGCTCCGAGGAAGAGCAGGAATATCTGGGTATTCCCGGCCTGCTGGACGCCGATCAGGTGACGACCCTGCTGCGCGCACGCCAGGCCGACCAGGTTGCCGCGCAGAAGAAGACCCGCGCCGCGCAGAAGATGCGCGAAGAGAACGCCGGCATCCCCGCCCACAAGCTGCGTGCCGCCAAGCGCAAGGAGCTTCAGCACCTGGTCTCCACGTGGTCGCGCCGCTCCGGCGAGACCCACGCGACGATTCACTCGCGCCTGCGTTCGCGCTGCGGCGGCCCCGAGGTCGCCCAGGCCACGACCGAGCAGATCGAGGCCCGCATCGCCCTGCTGCGCGAATGGTTCGTCGGCCGCCACTGACCTTCGGTTCCGCGGCGTCCGCTCCGCGTCAATCTGCCACTAGATAGCGAATGCGCGATTGACAGGATTCAACCCGATCGGTAATAAGCCCTGTCGTGGAAAACCGGCCCGAGAGACGCTCCGGCAAGCCTAGTGCTGCACTAGATGCATCAGCAATGCACTAGTTAGGAGGGTATTGCACTGCCTTCTATCTAGTGCAACGCTGCGCCAAGTAGTGCACTGCTGCTTAGAACAAGCTCACATGCAGCAGGGGAAGCCCCAATGTGTCGTTTCATTGCTGTCAACTGAGCTGCGGTAGGCAGTTCTGAGCCACTGAGGGAGTATTACACCAGTTAGGGAGTATTACACCAGTTAGGGAGCAGTACACCACTTCCGAGCTGGTGTAATACCCTGCTAAGTGGTGTAACACCACTTAGCAACAAGCCGCACTGCGGGGACATGTGTGAGTTCGTCATTGGTGACGTGGTGAGCCTGATCCTCCCGTCCCGCATTGGGCCGATGCTGAACATGAAAGACGCGATCGTCAGGATTCAACCCGATCGGGAGTATTCAACCCGATCAGAAGGGGTTGAATCTTCCCGATCGGGTGTCACACCCCATCGGTAACAAGTTTCTTTGTAGATTCAGCAGTCGACGAGGGCTCAGGCTTGCAGTACAGGGCCATGCGTTCTGCGCGGATCTGCGGGCATGAAAAGCCTCCCATTCCCTGGACTTCAATGTCGATGTCCAAGAAACGGGAGGCAGTTCAGCGAAGGACGAGGCCGGGGCTTCGTTCAGTGAGAGGTGAGGGTCAGTCGACCTGCTCGTAGCGCGTGGGGATCGCGACCTCGCCCTCGGACAGGCGCCACGCCTGGTAGGGAAGCTCGTTGCGGGTGCGCAGGTGGCGCTCCTGGGCGCGGGACAGCGCCTCGGGGCCCCAAGCTTCGGCGTCGATCTGACCGCCGCGGACCAGCTGGACCTGCAGCGGGCGGGCGCCGCGCTCGGCCAGCAGAGCCTGGCCCTCCTCGAAGGACGTGCCGACGAGCAGGAGTTCCTCGGTCGCGTAGCCGTCCTCGCCCATGACGCGGCCGGCAACCTTGCGTCCGCCGACCGTGGACTTCGACTCGGCCTTCTTGGCCACCGACACGATCTGGCCGTTGCTATCCTCGCGCTGGACGACCTTGTAGACCAGGGCGGCCGTCGGGACGCCCGAGCCCGTCACGAGCTTGGTGCCCACGCCGTAGGAGTCCACGGGGGCCGCGCCCAGGGCGGCGATCGCGTACTCGTCCAGGTCGGAGGTCACCGTGATCTTCGTGGTGGTCGCGCCCATCGCGTCGAGCTGGCCGCGCACCTTGAACGCCTCAGCGACGAGGTCGCCGGAGTCCAGGCGCACCGCGCCCAGCTCGCCGCCGGCAGCGCGCGCGGCCTCGACAGCGTTGATGACGCCCTGCCTGATGTCGTAGGTGTCCACGAGCAGGGTCGTGCCCGCGCCCAGCTTGGCGACCTGAGAGTCGAAGGCGTCGCGTTCGCTGTCGTGCAGGAGCGTGAACGCGTGGGCGGCCGTGCCGATGCATCGGATCCCATAGCGCTTGGCAGCCTCGAGGTCGGAGGTGCCCTGGAAACCGCCGATGATGGCGGCGCGGGCGGCGGAGACCGCTGCGCGCTCGTGGGCACGGCGAGCACCCATGTCCATGCAGGGACGGCCGTGGGCGGCGATCGTCATACGCGAGGCGGCGGAAGCCACCGCGCAATCGTGGTTGAGGATCGACAGGAGCAGCGTCTCTAGGAGCGTGCAGTCCGCGAATGTACCCTCAACCGTCAGCAGGGGAGAGCCGGGGAAGTAGCACTCGCCCTCGGCGTAGCCCCAGATGTCGCCCGTGAAACGCCACGAGGCGAGGAACTGGGCGGCCTCCTCGGAGATGATCCCCTGGTCGCGCAACCAATCGATCTGTTCAGCGTCGAACTCGAAGCGTTCCAAGGCCTCGAGAATGCGACCGGTGCCGGCGACAACGCCGAAGCGTCGCGTGGCGGGCAGGCGGCGCCCAAACAGCTCAAACGTGCAGCGACGATGCGCGGTGCCATCCTTCAGGGCGGCGTCGAGCATCGTGAGCTCGTACATGTCAGTCAGCAATGAAGTAGATGTCGATGCAGGCATACTGTGAGCCTACCTTGAGAAGCGTGTCACCGGGGTGCGAATTTCCTTCCCTGATACACAAATACGTCTTAGTGTTGACGTATGACAACGATCTTCCAACCCGCGTCCCGCACGCATGAGGCACCCACTGGGGTGCCGCGTTGGCGTGCCGTCGTGTGGGACGATCCTGTCAACCTCATGAGCTACGTGAGCGCTGTTTTTCGCCAGTATTTTGGCTATTCAAGCGCCCGTGCTGAGGAGCTCATGATGGCCGTTCATACGCGCGGGCGTGCCACCGTTTCCACGGGCGTGCGCGAACGCATCGAGGCGGACGTCATGGCCATGCACTCCTACGGTCTACGCGCCACCATCGAAGAGGACCGGGACTGAAGATATGGAAGGCTTCGCTCTTCGAGACGGTGTCTACGCCTCGTCGATGAGCGACGGCGAGGCGCTCCTCCTGCGCCAGTTGGCGACGGAGGTTCTCGTCGTCTTGGATGATCCCGGTGAGTACGCCGCGACCTCGTCCATGGTGAACGCCGCCACCGAGACCGAACAGCGACGAGACGAACCCCGCGAACGTACCCTGCGTATGCTGCTGCCCTCGATGAGTGAGGATGACGAAGAGGCTGGCCGCCTGCGCGCCCTGACCGAGGATTCTCTGCGCACCGATAAGTCCGTCCGTTTGCGCGCCATCGTTGGCGATCTTGACCACATCGTCCACGGCGAGAGTGACACCCTCAGGATCCAGCCCGAGGCCGTGTGGTCCTGGCTGGGCGCTCTCAATGACATCAGGCTCGGCTTAGCCGGTGAGCTGGGCCTATCGGATCAACAAGATGCGCAGCGCATCGAAGAATTGGCGCTCAGTGAGCCGACGGGGGAGCGCTCGCAAACCGTCGCCGCCATCTATATGCTCATCACATGGTGGCAGGACTCACTCCTAGAAGCCGTCAATAATTCCCAGTAGCGCATAAGGTCGAGACATGAACAACGCCCCGATCGGAATTTTCGACTCGGGCCTAGGTGGGCTGACGGTGGCTCGTGCAGTCATCGATAAGCTGCCCGACGAAGAGATCATCTACCTGGGCGACACCGAGCACACGCCTTACGGCCCGCGAGCTATCGCGCAGGTTCGCTCGCTGACGCTCTCCGCCCTCGATGAGCTGGCCTCGCGCGGCGTGAAGGCGCTCGTCATCGCCTGCAACACGGCGACGGCCGCCGCGCTCGCGGACGCTCGGGAACGCTACTGGATCGATGCCGGAATCCCCGTCATCGAGGTCATCACCCCGGCGGCACGCCAGAGCGTTATCGCCACGCGTAACCGCCACGTGGGCGTCATCGGTACGAAGGCCACCATCCAGTCCGAGGCGTACCTGCGCGCGCTCGCAGCCGTCCCAGGGCTGACGGTCAGCCAGCAGGCCTGCCCCGCTTTCGTTGACTTCGTCGAGGCCGGGGTGACCACGGGCGAGGAGATCGAGGCCGTGGCGCGCGAGTATCTGACGCCGCTGAAGGAAGCGGGTGTGGACACGCTGATCCTGGGGTGCACGCACTACCCGCTGCTCACCGGTGTAATCGGCCGAATTATGGGCGAGGGAGTCACGCTCGTAACCTCCTCGGAGGCGACCGCGAACGTCACCTATAACGAGCTCGTGGACCGCGGGCTCCTTCACGATCCGTGGCCCGCTGGTGAGGGGCCGCAGCACCAGTTCCTGGCCACGGGCGCTTCCGACGCGTTCCCGCGCCTGGCTCGCCGTTTCCTTGGCCCCGAGGTGGGCTCCGTTGCCCGCGTGAACACCGGCGGTGGTATCGCGTGAAGCTGACTGTCATCGGCGCTACCGGTTCGATGTCTGGCCCGGAGTCGCCGGCCTCGTCCTACCTTGTTCAGGCCCGAGGCCTGGACCCTCGATCGGGGGAAGAGCGGACCTTCTCGCTCGTGTGCGACTTGGGTCCCGGTTCCTTCGGTGCGCTGTGGGCGCACGTGTGCCCGTGCGAGCTCGACGCCCTCGCGCTGTCCCATTGCCACGCCGACCACATGGGCGACATCATCTCCCTGCAGGTCTACCGCAAGTGGGGCCCGGGAGCGGCCGCATCTGCGCTGCCCCTGTACGGCCCAGCGGAGACGATGCGCCGCGTGCGCCAGATCGAAGACGCCCTGGACGACGAGGCATACGAGGTTGAATTCGCCTTCACCCACATGCAGCTGGGCGAGGCCTACCAGGTGGGCCCCATGACGATCCGCCCCTACCGCGCCCTGCACCCGGTCGAGGCCTTTGGCCTGCGCATCGAGGGCCCCTCCGAGGAGGATCCTGAGCGGCTGGTGTCCCTGTTTTACACGGGGGACACCGACCTGTGTGACACGATCGTCGAGGGCGCGCGCGGTGTCGACGTGCTCCTCAGCGAGGTCGGCTTCACGAGCGATGAGACCGAGCCCGACATGCACATGGACGGCGTGCGCGCGGGCGAGGTCGCCACGCGAGCCGGAGTGGGCCGCATGATTGCGACCCACATCCAGCCGTGGACGCCCCGCGATCGGGTGGCCTCCGAAGTGCGACAGACCTGGTCGGGTCCCCTCGACTTCGCGACCTCCGGGATGCAGGTCAGCCTCTGAGGCATCCCTTGCCCCACTGATGGGTGAGGCGAAGCGGTTCCTCGGTCAGTCGCTAGACGTCGAGTATGAGGCGTTGTGGCGCTTCCACTCCGCCAAGTATGTGGCCACGCGCGCTGGGCCTGATGCCTCGGACCATCCGTGATTCTTGTGGCGCAGCAGGATCTTACGAGTGCCCAGCGACGGCAGCGGCGTGATGCGCATGCCCTCCGTGTGGGCACCGGCCAGTGCCATGGCCGGCAGGATCGTCGAGCCCGTGCGGGCGCGCACGAGGGCGCGGGCGGCCTCGTAGGTCGTGTACAGGTGAGGTGCCCAGCGCGTGTCCGGGAAGGCCTTCGTAATACGGCGCATGACGTGGTCGCCGCTGGTGCCTGGATTGACGCGCAACCAGGTGAGGTCCGCGAGGTCTTCGATCGAGCCGATTGGGGGAGCGGAGTCTGGGGTGACGAGCATCCAGGGTTCGTCGAGGAAGGGAACGTCCGTGTATCCGCGAGGGGCCAGGCCCGGGTCCTCGTCTCGTTCGATGACGAGGATGTCGTACTGGCCGGTGCGCAGCGCGGCCATGCCCGGGGTCTCTTCTGTTTCCTCGATGCGCAGGTCGACGCCGGGCAGGGCTTCCGCGAGGTCGGGGAGTGCGGGGATGAGGGTGGAGCGGCAAATTGTCAGGAACGCCCCGATGGTGACCGTTCCCGTCACCTGGCCGGTGAGGGGACGCAGCGCCTTGAGAGCTTCCTCGATGTCGGCGTTGATGCGCTCGCCGGCCTCGGCGACGATCGTGCCGGCCGGGGTGAGAATCGCGCCGGATGTGGTGCGCTCGACGAGTTTGAGGCCGACTTCCTCCTCAAGTTTCTGGATCTGCTGGGACACTGCCGAGGGCGAGACCATGAGGATGTCGGCGGCGGCAACGATGCCGCCTTCACGCGCGACGGACAGAAGGAAAGGTAGGCGGCGGGGGTCGATATCCACGCGAACTCCTTCGTTAAGTGAAACTGTAAGATAACTATAGAACCATTCAATTGTGCTTGACTAGCGGAAGGTGCATCATATGAGTCATGACGATCTCATCTCTTGTAATTCCGGTCCTCGGTTGGCTGGGTGCGGGCGCCTCTATCGCTGCCTACTACCTGGTCTCCTCCAAGCGCTTCGCTCCTGACTCCCTGCGCTACCACTCTCTGAACGTCTCCAGCTGCATTCTGCTGGCCCTCGCATGTGCATCCACCGGTGCGTGGCCGTCCTTCCTGACGAACGCCATCTTCATCGGTGTCGGCTGTACCATGATCTGGCGCGTGCGCGACCGCCTCGTGCGCCGCATCATGCAGGTTGTTCGCTTCTTCGACGTGCGCCGCTTCCTGCCGCGTCGTGCGCGCCTGGCGCGCGCTCGCTGACTCTTCGCTGAATTGGGGTGGTGAGGGGGCAGGCCGTGGGCCTGTCCCCTCACCGTATCCACCGGCTGATTAATTAAGAGAAGCAACCCTCTTTGGTCAAGAATTTTCCAAGCTGTACCAAGGAAAAGTCCGTAAGATGCGCTTCATAGAAAAATAAGAAAAATATCGATGGAAAAAACGGACTTTGAGGCGCACTATGTCAGTACGACGCGGTGACAGATCCATCGCACTGTACTCAAAGAGGAGCACACAATGTCTCGTTTCGTCGCATCACTCCTTCGTCGCCTCACCCATCACCGCAGGTGGCGCCAACAGCGCAACCCCCTGCAGTTCTCGATGGACCGCCCCATCTTCGGCAACCTCGTCGCCCGTTGATGGCGCGCCTGCGGGCGCAACACACAAGTGCGGACACCCTCGGGTGCCCGGCACATTTGTGTCTGCGGTGCTTCTCAGCCGCGCAGGTACTCCACGATGTGGGGCATGAGGGCGCGGAAGGCGATGCCGCGGTGGCTGATCGCGTTCTTTTGATCCGCACTCATCTGAGCGGTCGTAACCTCGAAGCCCTCGGGGACGAAGATCGGGTCGTAGCCGAACCCGCCCTCGCCGCGCGGGGAACGCGTCAGGGTGCCGCGCACCTCGCCGCGCTCGACGAACTCGCGACCGTCGGGGGTCACGAGAACGGCGGCCGACACGAAGGCCGCTCCGCGGTGGCGGTCGGGCACATCAGAGAGCTGATCGATGAGTAGACGCAGATTCGCAGCGTCGTCCCCGTGGGAGCCAGCCCAGCGTGCGGAGAAGATGCCGGGCGCCCCGCCCAGCACATCCACCGTGATGCCGGAGTCGTCGGCGATGGCAGCCAGGCCGGTGGCGCGAGCCAGCGCGCGGGCTTTGATGAGGGAGTTCTCCTCGAAGGTCACACCGTCCTCGACCGGGGAAGCCACGTCGAAATCGCTCATGCGAGCCCACGCAGCCGACCTCGAAGCCTCCCACGCGGGGGCCAGGATGGCCTCCAGCTCGCTGACCTTGTGCGCGGTTGGTAGGTC
>CAKMQM010000020.1:0-13101 GCA_927911615.1 uncultured Xylanimonas sp. | reverse complement strand
CGCGAGGGCAGCGAGTCCCGCCCTGACGTGCGGGAGCCGCCAGGCTCAATGATGTCGTTCCAGTCAGACTGTCCGTTGTTAGTAGCCACGTATTCGCCCTTTCAGCGGATTGGTGTACCCCTAGATTAACCGGGTTTCCTGAAAGAACCCCAAAGTATGGGCTGCAACACAAAGGGGTGGGCGCCGCGCACCCACCCCTCGTGCGGCATCCGCCGCCGTCTCAGATCAGGACCACTGCTCCTCGGGACGACCATCGACAGCCCACAGGGTGTGGAAGACACCCTCCTTGTCTACCCGGTGGTAGGTGTGGGAGCCGAAGAAGTCACGCTGACCCTGGATGAGGGCCGCCGGCAGGCGCGTCGCGCGGATCTGGTCGAAGTAGGCCAGGGACGAGGCGAACACGGGGATCGGAACGCCGGCGAGGGCCGCCTGGGCCACGACGCGACGCAGCGCGGGCGTGCACTCCTGGAAGCGGGTCGCGAACGGCTCGGCGGCCAGCAGCAGCGGCAGGTCGGGGTCGGCCTCGTAGGCGCGGGTGATGTCGTCGAGGAAGGCCGCGCGGATGATGCAGCCCGCACGCCAGATGCGAGCCAGGGCGCCCTTGTCGATGCCCCACTCATATTCCTTCGCGCCGGCCTCGATCTCGTCGAAGCCCTGCGAGTAGGCGACGATCTTGGAGGCAAACAGCGCCTGGCGAACGTCCTCGATGAACGCGGCCCGGGCCTCGTCCGACTCGATGACGAGCGCGGTGGCGTTGCCCGCGAGCGCCTGGCCGGCCGCGCGCTGGGCGGGCTCGGAGGACGCACCGCGCGCGAAGGTCGCCTCGCCGATCGCGGTGACGGGGACGGCCAGGTCGAGGGCGGTCTGGACCGTCCACTTGCCTGTGCCCTTCTGCGAGGCGGCGTCCACGATGAGGTCGACGAGGGGCTTGCCGGTCTCGGCGTCCACCTGACGCAGGACCTCGACGGTGATCTCCATGAGGTAGGAGTTGAGCTCGCCCTCGTTCCAGGCGGCGAAAATGTCGGCAATCTCGGCCGGCGTGGCGCCCAGGCCCTCGCGCAGGAGGGTGTAGGCCTCGGCGATGACCTGCATGTCGGCGTACTCGATGCCGTTGTGCACCATCTTCACGAAGTGGCCGGCACCGTTCGCGCCGATGTACGTGCAGCAGGGGACGCCGTCGTAGGTGGCGGCGATGGACTCGAACATGGGGCCGAGGCGGTCGTACGAGGCCGGGGTGCCGCCGGGCATGATGGAGGGACCCCACAGGGCGCCCTCCTCGCCGCCGGAGACGCCCGCGCCCACGAAGTGCAGGCCGCGCTCGGCGGCCCACTTCTCGCGGCGGATTGTGTCGGTGAACAGGGAGTTACCGCAGTCGACGATGATGTCGCCCTCGTCCATGAGGTCGGCGAGCTGCTCCATGACGGCGTCCGTCGAGGGGCCGGCCTGGACCATCATGATGGCGACGCGGGGCGCGCGCAGGGACGCGACGAAGTCTTCCAGCGTGGACGCGGGAACGAAGGTCGCTTCGTTCCCGTGCTCCGCCATGAGCTTCTCGGTGCGAGCCGGGGTCCTGTTGAAGACGGCGGTCGCGTAGCCGTTGCGGGCCAGGTTGCGGGCGAGGTTTGCGCCCATGACTCCCAGGCCGTACACGCCGATGTCGGCCGATGCCTTCTCGGGGGTGAACGTGCTCATGCGATAACTCTCCTAACAAAAAGTTGAATTATTCCCAGAGTACGGCGGCATGACCGGGATCGCACCGTGCGCGGGCGTGACGATTGTCGCCCGCGGGCACTCGCGCCTACTCCTGGGCTTCGCGGGCGGCCTTCGCGGCGGCCTTGCGGGCCTTCTTTTCCGCGACCTTGGCCTCCCAGTGGGCCTGCTGCTCCTGGTACTCCTCGGCGAGGGCGCGCACGTCGTCCGATGCCCACCAGTCGAGAAGGGCCTGACGGGCGGCCTCCTCGCCCAGCGGCCCGCGCTCCATGC
Organism: uncultured Xylanimonas sp.; assembly: GCA_927911615.1. Classification (GTDB taxonomy): domain Bacteria; phylum Actinomycetota; class Actinomycetes; order Actinomycetales; family Actinomycetaceae; genus Pauljensenia. The sequence continues at coordinate 11,118 of CAKMQM010000020.1, read as the reverse complement.
GCAGCTCGAGCAGGTAGTCGCGGGCGATCTTCACGGCGCGCGAGGGGCGCAGCCCGAGGATCTCCATGATCTGGTCGCCGTCGAGGTCGGGGCGGATCGCGTCGAGCTCCTCCTGCTCACGCAGGGCGGCGATGCGCGCCTCGAGGTCGTCGTAGGCGGCGGACAGATAGTTGGCCTTGCGGCGGTTGCGGGTCGTGCAGTCCGCGCGCGTCAGGCGGTGGAGGCGTTCGAGGAGGTCGCCCGCGTCGGCCACGTAGCGGCGCACTGCAGAGTCGGACCATGCGGCCTCGCCGTAGCCGTGGAAGCGCAGGTGCAGCGCGACCAGGTTGGTGACGGCCTCGATCGTCGCCTTGTCAAAGTGGAGGGCCTTCATGCGCTTGCGCGTCATCTTCGCGCCCACGATCTCGTGGTGGTGGAAGGAGACGGTGCCGTTTGGCTCGAAGCGGCGGGTCGCCGGCTTGCCGACGTCGTGCATGAGGGCGGCGAAACGCAGGATGAAGTCAGGGGCGGGCACGGGGCCGTCCGGGCCGGTCTCCAGGTCCATCGCCTGCTCGACGACGGTGAGGGTGTGCTCGTAGACGTCCTTGTGGCGCTTGTGCTCGTCCACGGTGGACACGAGGCCGGCGACCTCGGGCAGGACGATGTCGGCGACGCCCGTGTGCACCATCAGCTCGATGCCGCGGCGCGGGTAGGGCGAAATGATGAGGCGCTCGAGCTCGGCGCGGATGCGCTCGGCGGAGACGATCTCCAGGCGCGAGGCCATGGTCTCCATCGCGTTCAAGACGTCCATGTCGACGTCGAGGCCCAGCTGCGCGGAGAAACGCGCGGCGCGCATGATGCGCAGCGGGTCGTCATCGAAGGACTGCTCGGCGGACACGGGGGTGCGCAGGTTGCCGTCCGCGAGGTCGGCGAGGCCGCCGCACGGGTCGACGAGGGCCATCTGCGGCAGGCGCATCGCCATCGCGTTGACCGTGAAGTCGCGCCGCGTCAGGTCGCCCTCGAGCGTGTCACCGAAGGTCACCTCGGGCTTGCGCGAGCCGATCTCGTACTCGTCGGTGCGGTAGGTCGTCACCTCGACGACCAGGTCGCCGCGGCGACCGCCGATCGTGCCGAACTCCTTGCCGATGTCCCAGGTCGCGTTGCCCCACTTCGCCAGGAGCTCCTCGGTGCGCTCGGGGCGCGCGGAGGTCGTCATGTCGAAGTCGTGAGGAGTCACTCCCAGGAACGCGTCGCGCACGGGCCCGCCGACGAGCGCGAGCTCCTCCCCGGCCTCGTCAAAAATCGTGCCGAGTTCCATAATCGCGGGCGGGAGCGCCGCAAAGGTCCTCGTGGCGTTCGCCATGAGGGTAGGAATGTCCGTCGTTCCGGCGTTTTGCGCGGTCACGGGGCCGTTATTCGGGGAAGTTGACTGGGTACTCATCGCCCTTAAGCATGCCAGGAAAGCGCCCTGGCCGACTACCGGGGGCCGCGCACCGGCTAAAGTGGAGTCATGCCTGCACGTCCAGTTGACCGCCGAAGCGGGGTGCCCCGACCCCCGCGTCGGTCCGCTTCTGTGCGCGCTGGCCGCTCTCACCTGCCGATTTCCGCGGAAACCAGCGCGGGCGGCATCGTCGTCGACGTGCGTGACGGAATTCCCTATGCGGCGTTGATCGCGCGACGCAATCGAGCGGGGCGCATCGAGTGGTGCCTGCCCAAGGGCCACCTCGAGGGTTCCGAGACCCCCCAGCAGGCCGCGCTGCGCGAGGTCGCCGAAGAAACCGGCATCCACGGGCGCATCATCCGCCACCTCGCATCGATCGACTACTGGTTCTCCGGCAACGACCGCCGCGTTCACAAGGTCGTCCACCACTACCTGATGGGGTATGAGTCCGGCACGATCTCCGTCGACGGGGATCCGGATCACGAGGCCGAGGAAGCCGCGTGGGTGCCGCTGCTCGACGTCTCGCGCCAGCTGGCCTACCCCAACGAGCGGCGCATCGTGCGCATCGCCCTTGACCTGTTGTATCGGGATGGCCGTGACTAGGCGCGCGCTCGCGGCTGGCGTCCTGTGCGCGGCGATGGCTCTTCCCTTCGGCCTCGGTCTGAACGAGGCCGGGGCCGCCCCGCTGCCCGCCGTGACCTCGCAGGCCGACGCGTCACGCCCCGCCGTCATGGGTACGGTCTCAGAGGATTCTGCTCTATCTGTTTCCATTAACTCGCTGTCGCCTCGAATCATCACAGATGAAAACGAACTCGTTATCTCTGGAACGGTCCGTAACGATTCGCCGACGACGCTCGCGAATATCTCCCTCGAGGTGTTCGTCGCCAACGAGACCCCGATTTCTGTCCCCGCGCTGACGACCGCCCTGTCCGATGACGAGCCGGACGCCACCCACGCGGCCTCCTCCTCGCTCACGGACGTCGCCCGAGGAGCCACGACTTCCTTCGAGATCCGCATTCCCACGTCTTCACTGCCTCTCACCGACGCCGAGGAGTGGGGCCCGCGCGTCACGACCGTAACTGCGACCTCCGGCGAATACTCGGGCAAGGACCGATCGATCATCGTGTGGGACTCGGGCGCGCAGGTCTCCGCCTCGCGCGTGAGTACCGTGATCCCCTGGACCTCGACGAGCGCCACCCAGGACCAGGGTGAACGCTCGGCGGTCCTCAGCCTCGCCTCCGCCAGCGGCGTCACCCTGGCCGTCGACCCGCTGCTGATCCCTCACGGCCCGCAGCCCACGGCCACGCCGACCCCCTCGGCTTCCCCTTCGACTTCTCCTTCGACTTCCCCCTCGACCGACGCGGGCCAATCCGGATCTGACCCTGCCCAGTCCGGCCAGTCCGACGCGGAATCGGGTCAGTCCGACGCCCCCACGGCCTCGCCAAGCGCGTCCCCCACCCCGACGCCCGCCCCCCACGGCCACGGACCCAGCGCAGCGCGCGCGTGACCTCCAGTCCGAGGCCTTCGTCGCGGCGCTCCTGTCGAACGCGACCGAGATCATCGCCCTGCCCGAGGGAGACGCCGACCTCGGTGCCCTGTCGCTGTCGGGCAACACCGGCTTCTGGGACCGCGCCTCGCGCTCGATGGCCGACTTCCCCGACACGCTGCGCAAGGCCGGGTGGGTCGCACCCGCGAACTCTCCGGCCAGCCCGAGCCCGTCGGCCTCGGCCACCCCCTCCCCCTCCGGGACACCCGAGGCCACGCCCACGCCGAGCGCATCCACGAGCACCGCCGGCCAGTCCGCCACGACGACCTCCGCGCCCGACTCCGGGCCCTCGATCCTGCGTAACGTCGCCTGGCCTGCGGACACGACCTTCGGCACGTCGTTCCTGTCCGGATTCTCCTCCTCGAACCAGATCACGATCGCCCCGGTGGGCGCCCTGACCCCTGCCGAGGACGTTCCCTTCACCTCCTACGCGCGCGTCAACGTCGACCCCGCCACCGGCGAGACCTCGACGGACGGGACGGGCGCGCGCACCCTCGCCCAGCAGAGCGACATCGCGGCGCTCCTGTCGTGGAACGCGTCCGGCGGCGACGAGCTCGACGCCGAACAGGCCCTCACCGCAATCACCGCGATCATCACCCGCGAGCGCCCCGCCTCCTCGCGCACCATTTTCGCTGCGGCCCAGCGCGGAACCGTCATCAACGAGCGGCTCACCGGTCGCACGAAAGCCCTGTTCTCGCCACGCTGGGTGAGCGCCATGTCCTTCAGCGAGATGGCCGCCAGTGAACCCACCGACGTCGACCGCCAGACCGTCGAGGCCGGTGTCCTCGCTACCGACACAGAGACCGCGATCTCGGCCATGGCCTCGTCCCTGACCATGCTCACACCGCTGGCGAACGCGACGGACGACGCCGACGCGGTGTACGCCTCGGTCACCCCCCAAATTCTCCCGGCCCTGGCCGCGCAGCTCACCCCCTCCGAGCAGCTCGACGCGGCGACTGCCGTCACCTCGCAGGTCACGACGATGCTCTCCGCCGTGACAGTCGAGCCCTCCTCGGCCGTCAACCTCATTAACAAGTCCGCGAACTTCCCCGTCCTCGTGCGCAATAACCTGCCCTGGCCGGTGCGCGTCGACGTGACCCTCGTGCCCGACGACCCGCGTCTGCGCGCCACCCCCGCCCAATCCCAGACGCTCGCCGCGCAGGGCGCGACGACGGTCGAGGTGCCCGTGGGCGCAATCGGCAGTGGCGACATCGAGGTCACGTACAAGGTCACCACACCCGACGGCGTCGTCCTCGACGACTCCCAGACCGTGACCGTGCGCATGCGCGCCGGGTGGGAGGACGCGATCACCGCCGTGATCGCCTCGCTCTTCGGCCTACTCTTCCTGGCCGGCATCACGCGTTCGCTGCGCAAGAGGGCCGCACGCAAAGCGCAGGCCGCATCCGGCGACGCCGACACGACAGACATCACCACTGAAACCGAGACAGCAACGACGAAGGAGACCCCATGAGCTCGAACACGCCTCGCCGATCGATCCTGAGGGCATCGGCGCTCATGGCGTCGGGCACCATGGTGTCGCGCATCCTCGGCTTCGTGCGCAACGCGATGCTCATCGCCGCGGTCGGAGCGACCGCCGGCGGTGTCGGCGCCGCGTTCCAGACCGCGAACACGCTGCCCAACACGGTCTTCAACCTGCTGGCCTCCGGCATCTTCGACGCCGTCCTGGTCCCGCAGATCGTCGGCGCCATCAAGCGCCGCCACGACGGTGACACCTACGTCAACCGCCTGCTGACCCTCGCGGGAACCCTGCTCTTCCTCGTCACGTTCGCGACATGGTGCTCGCCCCCGTCCTGGTGATGATCACGGCCGCGGGCTACACCGAGGACATTCGCAACCTCGCGATTCTCTTTGCCCTCCTGTGCCTGCCGCAGCTGTTCTTCTACGGCCTGTATAACCTGCTCGGCGAGCTACTCAACGCGCGCGAGATCTTCGGGCCCTACATGTGGGCGCCCGTCGTCAACAACGTCGTGGGCATCGCGGGCCTCGGCGCTTTCCTCGCCATCTGGGGTGGCGCACCGGACGGTGGCATTCCCGCGGGCGACCTGACGGGCGCGCAGTTCTGGGTCCTCGCCGGATCCGCGACCCTCGGCGTCATCTGCCAGGCCCTGTGCCTGCTGTGGCCGATGCGTCGAGCGGGAGTCTCCTTCAAGCCGGACTTCCACTTCCGCGGAACCTCTTTCGGGTCAATGCCGCGCGTGGCAGGATGGACGTTCGCGACCCTGGGTGTGTCCCAGGTCGGCGTCCTGTCCACCAACAACCTGGCTGCCATGGCCGACGGTTTCATCGGCCGCAACGGCGCTCAGGGCGGCGTCGTCGGCATCCTCGCCTACTCGACGGCGTTCATGATCTTCATGGTGCCCCAGTCGCTCATCACGGTGTCGCTGACGACCGCGATCTTCACCCGCATGGCCGGTGCCGTTGCTGACGGCGACGACCGCGCGGTGGCCGACAACTACCACCTGGGCGTGCGCACGATTACGTCGCTGACCCTCGTCGCCGCTGCCATGCTGATGGCCGGTTCCGTCCCCATGATGGAGATCGCGATGGCGGCCAAGGGCGGGGATCCCGAGGCCGTGACCGGCTACGCCCTCGTTCTCGCCTCGCTCATGCCCGGCGTCGCCTCGACCGGCATGGTCCTCATGAGCCAGCGCGTCTTCTTCGCCTACGAGGACGTCAAGCCCGTGTTCCTCATGGGCATTGGTCCCACGATCCTCCAGGTGATCGTGGGCTGGTCGATGTACGCCCTGACCGGCGCCCGCTGGTGGGTCGTCGCGGCCGCGCTCGGCGAGACCGTGTGCCGCCTGACCCAGGGCATCATCGCGGTCGTGTGGGTGTCGCGCGAGAACCGCTACGTCGACCGCCCGGGCCTGCTGCGTTCCTATGCGTCCTACCTGGGGGCGGCGATCGTCGCGGGCCTCGTGGGCTTCGGTCTCCTGTGGCTCATGGGCATCCACACCGAGATTTCGTCGACGCTGGGCCGCATGGCCCTGGCCGGCGTGAAGCTCTCGCTCGTGTCCGCGCTGACCGGCCTCGTGTACCTCCTGGTCCTGCGCTTCGCTGCGCCCGGCGAATCGGCCGTCATGATGCGCCCGCTGCTCACCCGCCTGCGCGTGCCCGGCGCTGTGGTGAACATCCTGGCAGCGTCCTCCACGCCCACCCCCGCACCAGCTGAGATAATGACGGGACACACACCCGACGAGACGGAGGAACCGATGGCTCCCACGCCCGAACGCAGCGGCGACGACGAGAAGCTGCCGTCGTTTGACGAGGTGCTCTCCGCCTCGCCGATCCCCGCGCCTCCCGCGGCCCCCGCGGTCCCCGCGGCCCCCGCAGCCGATGAGGCTGAGGAACTCGCCGACATGCCGCCGGCTCCCGCGCCCGCCGAGGTCCCGACCCTCGGCCCCGCGACGCAGGCACCCGTCGAAAACCCGCTGGTCGCCGAGGCCGTGGCCGCACCCATCGTCGACGACATCGCCGAGGCCACGGAGGCCGCACAGGCACAGGCGATCCCCGAGTCCCTCGCGGAGTACGGCATCGAGCCCGTGACGGATGAGGTGGACGCCGCGCAGGTTGAGGCCACCGCGTTCCCCCTCGCTCCCCCGCCGCCGGCCCCCGCCGCCAGCGCATACGAGCGCGACGCTGAGGTCAATCCCGAGGACTACCCCCATCCCGCTCCCCTGACGGACGGCCCCTCGACGCATCAGATTCCGCGCGTGCAGGCACCCGAGGCGGTGCCCGCTCCCCCGGTCGAGGACGCCACCGAGGTCATGGACCCCGTCCCCCCGATGCCTGCCGCTCCCGTGCAGGACGCCCCAGCCTCGTCGAACGAGGAGGGCTCCCCCAAGCGCTCCGGCACGCTCATCGACCCGACGAAGCCCGCGCTGATCTTCGGCGTCGTCCTGGTGCTCTTTGGCGCGATCTGGGGTCCGTGGATGGCCACCCGACCGGTCACCGACCTGGATCTGGCCCAGTCCCTGCGCGCCGGTGTCGCACAGCAGCAGTCCGATGAGGAGCCCAGCCCCGCGCTCACCACGACGCCCCCGCCGGCCCCGACCACGACCCCCGTGATCTCCTCCGCGCAGGTCCTGTCGTGGAACAACGACGACGGCGACCACCCGGACCGCGCGATCAACATGATCGACTCGAACCCGGCGACGTCCTGGTCGTCGCGCTGGTTCGACAACAACCAGTTCCGCGACGAGACCTCCGTGACGATCGTCGTGAAGCTCCAGCAGAAGGCCACCGTGTCCTCGGTGACGCTCACCATGGATCCGGCGACGTCCGGCGGCGAGGTCGTCGTGCGTAACGTCACGGACCCGGCGAACCCGCGCGGCGGAACAGAGCTGGCCATGTCGGCGTTGTCTCCGACGACGACGATTCAGCTGCCCGCGGCCGTCGAAACCGACTCGATCGCGCTGCAGTTCCGCTCCATGCCCAAGGGCCAGGACGGACGCAACTGGGCGTGGATCTCCGAACTTACAGTTCAGTAACCCTGAAGGAGGGTACGCATGTCTTTCGTGACAATTCCGGGCCTGGTGACGGCCGAATCCACCGATACCACCGCTGAGACCGCCGAGGTGCAGATCCCGTCGGCACAGGTGCCCGAGGGCGCCACCGTCCACGACGTTGTCATCGTCGGCTCGGGTCCGGCCGGCTACACGGCTGCGGTCTACACGGCCCGCGCCGGCCTCGCCCCCATCGTGCTGGCCGGTCAGCTGGCTGCGGGTGGCGCGCTGATGAACACGACCGAGGTCGAGAACTTCCCCCGGTTTCCGGAGGGCATTCAGGGCCCCCGAGCTCATGGACAACATGCGCGAGCAGGCCGAGAAGTTCGGCGCGGACGTTCGCTACGAAGACGTCGTCGCCGTCAACCTTGAGGGCGACGTGAAGGCCGTGGCGACCGAGGACGAGGTCTTCTACGCGCGCGCCGTCATCCTGGCCACCGGCTCGGAGTACCGTCACATGAACGTGCCCGGCGAGGACGAGTTCTCCGGCCGCGGCGTCTCCTACTGCGCGACCTGCGACGGCTTCTTCTTCAAGGATCGTCGCCTGGCCGTCATCGGCGGCGGCGACTCCGCGATGGAGGAGGCGACCTTCCTGACGAACTTCGCGTCCGAGGTCGTCGTCGTGCACCGTCGCGACACCCTGCGCGCCTCGCGCGTCATGGCCGAGCGCGCCCTGAACAACCCGAAGATCTCCTTCGAGTGGAACGCGACCGTCGAGGAGGTCCTGGGCGACGAGGCCGTCACCGGCCTGCGCCTCGCCTCCACGGTGGACGGTTCCACACGTGAGATCGCCGTGGACGGCGTGTTCGTCGCGATCGGTCACCTGCCCCGCACGGGTTTCCTGCGCGGCCAGGTCGCCCTCGACGAGGCCGGCTACATCACGGTCGACGAGCCGTCGACGCGCACGTCCGTCGCGGGCGTCTTCGCGTGCGGTGACGCCGTGGACCACACGTACCGCCAGGCCATCACGGCGGCCGGCTCCGGCTGCCGTGCGGCCCTGGATGCGGAGCGCTGGCTGGCGTCCCTGGGCGACCAGGCGTGACCTCCTCCCCCGCTGCTCCCGGCGCTGCGAGCGCTGGAGTGCCCAGGCCTCGTACCTGCCCGTGCGGGTCGGGGGCGCTGCTGGCGCAGTGCTGCGGGCGCTACCTGGACGGCGAGGAGGCTCCGACCGCTGAGGCGCTCATGCGGTCGCGCTACACGGCGTTCGCGCTGCGCGACGAGGACTACCTGTTCCGCACGTGGCACCCGCGCACGCGCCCCGCTCCCCCGTACTGGGTGGAGGGGACGCAGTGGACGGGTCTGCAGATTCTGGGCACCGAGGCCGGGGGTCCTTCCGACGAGGAGGGCACCGTGACGTTCGTGGCCTCGTGGCGGGACACATCGACTGGCGAATCCGGGCAGATGCGCGAGCATTCGCGCTTCTCGCGCCGGGCCGGGCGCTGGGTCTACGAGTACGGCGCCAACGACTGACACTACGGTAGGATTTCACTATGATTGCTCGTCGCCTTCTGACTCCCCCCGTGATCATCGGGGTTCTCCTCGTCGCGGCTGTCGCCGTCGCGGGCGGATTCATCACGAGTCCGCTGTCGATCGACACCACGGTGTGGTCTCACTTCGTCGCGTCGCGTACGCCGGCGATGAACACCTTCATGACGGGCGCATCGTGGCTGTTCGACCCCAAGCGCGCGGTCGTCGTGGCGCTGGCCGTGGCCGGCGCCGTGTGGTGGTTCATCAAGAAGGTCATGAACGCCCTGTACATCCTGTGTTCCGTGGTGTTCTCGGCCGCAAACAGCTTCATCATCAAGCACCTGTATGAGCGTCCTCGCCCCGAGGAGGCGCTACGCCTGATCACCGAGGACGGCTATTCGTTCCCGTCGGGTCACGCGACGGTCGTGACCGCGCTGTTCGTGTCCCTGGTGCTGGTCCTGACGACGACGCGCGTCGGTCACCGTCTGCGCTACCTGCTGTGGGCCGCGGCGTTAACGCTCATCGTGTTCATTTGCGTGACGCGCCTGTACCTGGGCGTCCACTGGGTGACCGACGTGATCGCCGGCTTCAGCGTGGGTCTCGGCTCGTCGATGATCCTGGCGCCGTTCATGATTGGGCCCAACGCCCTGAAGTTGTTCCGCTAGTTATCGGGACTCAATTGTTGCCGGGAGCGCCCGGGGCCACGGCCCCGGGCGCTTCTGCGTGCGGATCGTTGGACGCGGCGTCCTCGGCTTCATCCGCGCAGGTTTGCGTTTGCAACAGCTTCCTGCCCGCCTTCGCGACATCCCCCAGGCACCCACAACACCAGTCAAACCGTGTGCCGCGGTGGCTTGCACACTGGGGCATGACCGACACATGCCACCCAACACGAGCCTTCGTGCCGACACTCGCGAAGAATCTCGCCAAGTCGTTGTGTGAAACTGCTGGCACCAATGCAAGGACCTCAGGAATCCCGCACGTTAACCCGATAGGTGGCGGCCTGGGCATGCTGCCCACCATGCCACCAATGGGGTTTAGCTGCGCATTAGCGGGTTAAGGGTGCCAGTAGATGGGCCCAGCTGCCACCATTGCCCGCATGATCACTCCCACGGCGACGAATCCAGCTCTCACGACGCGACTCAGCCTCATGCGAGTCCCACAACTCACACGTTAACCCACTAATACGCACGTAGACCCCCTAATCCGCACGTTAACCCACTAATACGCGTCTGGGCAGCCCCGCCCGTACTCCACATAGCGGGTTTACGTGCGACATAGCGGGTTAACACTCGCAATAGCGGGTTCGCAGGCAAATCAGCACACCTCGCGGGTGCCGTTGCGCCCAAAACGCAGACCACTTCGCCACTAGCAGCCCGTTTTCAGCGTTTTTCACCGAGGTGGTCTGTGGTTTGGGCGTTACACCAGCATCAGATGCGATCCAGCTCCACCGATCGGGGAGAATTGCGCCATCCGCGCCTCCGACACACCGACAACACACCCCCAGGGAGCTTCACGTAGTGCAAAACCCCCACCTGCCACACAGCAAGCAGGCCGCCGGGCTGGCACACACCACCAAACTGGATAGGAAACACAATCTGGATAGGTTATTGCGTTCTGGATAGGTTAATAAGCTATCCAGAAGCGCCGTTCCTATCCAGAACAGAGCTTCCTATCCGGAACACGCACACCGAAGCAGAGCGCCGGAGGGCACGGGCGGGCTGCGAGACGCAGGGCCCGACTGCGGCAAAGAAGGCGGCAGGAGGGCCAGCACTAACCAAAAGTCGCACATAATTTCCCACGGTCACTTTTCGAGACCATGCGAAAACGTTGCAATTCCAACGATGTAAATTCAATGTTTGAACAAGCCTCAGGGGAATTACGATGCGAAATAGATGGGCGGTGGCAGGGCCAGGGCGGGCCTTGAGACGACGCGCCGAGCAGACAACAGCGATCGGGCACCACTGGCGTGGAGGGCGAGTAGCGTCCCGCATAGTGGTGTAAGCGTGTGGTGGTCGGCTCGTTTGATATGGGTGCGGTCACCGTGTGATCCTTCGAGAAAGCTCTCTACTTCTGACTCGAAACGATTTGGAGGCACAACGATGACCGCTCCTCATATTATCGACCCTGCTGGCCTGCTTGGCGAGGCGTTATCCCAGGCG
>CAKMQM010000019.1:0-2955 GCA_927911615.1 uncultured Xylanimonas sp. | reverse complement strand
GAGCCCGGCACCAACGGCCAGCACGCCTTCTACCAGCTGATCCACCAGGCACCCGCATGGTCCCCGCCGACTTCATCGCGTTTGCGAACCCGACGTGGGCGCTGGGCGATGGCGACGCCGACATGCACGAGCTGTTCCTGTCGAACTTCTTCGCCCAGACGAAGGCCCTCGCCTTCGGCAAGACCAGCGAGGAGGTACGCGCCGAGGGCACGCCTCAGGCCATCGTCTCCGCCCGGGTGTTCACCGGCAACCGTCCCACGACCTCGATCATGGCGCCGTCCCTGACCCCCTCGGTCCTGGGCCAGCTGATCGCCCTGTACGAGCACATCACCTTCGTCGAGGGTGCCCGTGTGGGGTATTGACTCCTTCGACCAGTGGGGCGTTGAGCTGGGCAAGGTCCTGGCCAAGCAGATCCTCCCCGCCATCGAGGGCTCGTCCGAGGCCCTGGACGCGCAGGATCAGTCCACCCGCGCTCTCATCGAGTACTACCGTGCGAACCGCACGAAGTAGTCTCATCTGAGCTGTGCTCGGGGCCGCGCCGCAAGGCGCGGCCCCGACGTGTATGTGGGGGGAGGCTCTGGAAACGCGAAGCTCCCGCAGCTTCACCGTTTGTGGGGATGATGTGTCGTTTAGTGCTCGATGTGCTCGTGGCTCGCGTGCTCGGGGCATTCGAGCTGGAACGTGGAGTGCGCGATGGGGAAGTGGTGGCACGAGCATTCGCCCAGCTCGTGGATGATGCGGTCGCGCGTGGGACCGTCGGCCTCGTGCGTGACGGTCACGTGCGCGGTGACTGTGACGAGGTGCGAGGACACGGCGGCTACGTGCAGGTCGTGCACGTCGAGGACGCCGTCGACGCCCATCATGTGCGCGCGCAGCTTGGTCACGTCCACGCTGGCGGGTGCCTCCTCCATGAGGATCGCGACAGAGCGGCGCAGGAGTGTGAGCGCTCGCGGCGCCATGAGGACGGCGATCAGGAGTGAGGCGATCGCGTCGGCGCGGGTCCACCCGAAGGCCCACTCGGCGCCGGCGGCGACAATGACCGCGAGAGAGCCGAGCGCGTCGTTCGCGACCTCCAGGAACGCGGCCCGCATGTTGAGGTTCGCCTCGCGCCCGCCCGCGAGGATCACCAACGACACGACGTTTGCGACCAGGCCGATGACGCCGACGAGGAGCATGGGGCCGGCCTCGACCTCGGGCGGGGATGCCAGGCGCCACGCGCCCTCCCACGCGACCATGACGCAGATGACGAGGAGCATGCCGGCCTGCAGGGCGGCGGCCAAGACCTCGGAGCGCGCCCACCCCCACGTGCGCTTCTCGTCGCGCGGGCGGCGCATGAGGCGCGTGGCGATCAGCGCGATAACGAGGCCGGAGGCATCCACGACCATGTGTCCCGCGTCCGCCGCAAGCGACAGGGAACCGGACCAGAAGGCGCCGACCAGCTCGGCCACGACGACCGCTCCCGTCACCGCAAGCGCCCACCCCAGGCGTGCCGCGGACGTCGACGCGTGGGAGTGATCGTGTGAGTGGCCGCCCTGCCCGCCGCCGGGGGAGTGCGCGTGGTCGTGGGAGTGGGCCACGGCCTCGTCGACGTGGGACGAGGCGGGAGCTGATTCTTGCGCGGATCCGGCGCTGGGGGAGGGGTTGGGACGGTTGTCGGACATGCCCCTACTGTACATGCCGAAGGGGCCTGCGGTGGAGACCTCCGACCGGTCGATATGTCGCAGATCACTGCTTGGGTGGGTTGTCTTGGGACTGGGTGCCCGGGTCTGAGTGTGACGGACGACGTATCCTAGAAGACAGAGCGCGGGGAACACCGCGACTGAAGGGCACACGCCCACAGGAACTGTAAAGGAGCGCCACATCATGGCAGAACCTCGTATCGTCACCGTCACTGGCGCAGCCGGCAACATCGGCTACGCCCTCCTGTTCCGCATTGCTTCCGGCCAGCTGTTCGGCCCGGACGTGCCCGTCAAGCTGCACCTGCTGGAGATCCCGCAGGCCGTGAAGGCTGCCGAGGGCACCGCGATGGAACTCGACGACTGTGCGTTCCCGACCCTGGCCGGCGTTGAGATCTTCGACGACGTGAACCGTGCGTTCCAGGGCACCAACGTCGCGTACCTGGTGGGCGCCATGCCGCGCCGCGCCGGTATGGAGCGCGCCGACCTGCTCGAGGCCAACGCGGGCATCTTCGGCCCCCAGGGCAAGGCCATCAACGACGGCGCCGCCGACGACGTGCGCGTCCTCGTCGTGGGCAACCCCGCGAACACCAACGCCACCATCGCCCAGAACGCTGCGCCGGACGTCCCCGCGTCGCGCTTCACCGCGATGATGCGCCTCGACCACAACCGTGCGGTCGCTCAGCTCGCCCACAAGACCGGCGCCGCGAACGCCGACATCAAGGACGTCGTCGTGTGGGGTAACCACTCGGCCGACCAGTACCCGGACGTCTCCTTCGCGAAGGTTGCCGGCAAGCCCGCGACCGAGCTCGTGGACGAAGAGTGGCTGTCCAGCTACTACCGTCCGACCGTCGCCAAGCGTGGCGCCGCCATCATCGAGGCGCGTGGCGCCTCCTCGGCCGCCTCCGCTGCGAACGCCGCGATCGATCACATGTACTCCTGGATCCACGGCACCCCCGAGGGTGAGTGGGTCACCGCCGGTGTCATGTCCGACGGCACGCACTACGGCGTCCCCGCCGGCCTGAACTTCGGCTTCCCCGTCACCTCCGATGGTGGCGAGTGGCAGGTCGTCGACGGCCTCGAGATCTCCGACGCGACCCGCGCCGGAATCGACCACAACATCAAGGCCCTCCAGGAAGAGTACGACGCCGTCAAGGCGCTCGGCTTCATCAAGTGAGGCTACCGCCCTCGTGGCGGTTGGTGGGAAGGGCGCGCGCCGGCTGATTGGCCGGGCGCAGCGCCCGCATGTGTGTGGGGTTGCGGCCGTGTGTTTGGGTGT
>CAKMQM010000018.1:0-11586 GCA_927911615.1 uncultured Xylanimonas sp. | reverse complement strand
AGAAACGGGAGGCAGTTCGGTGAAGGACGAAGCCGGGCTAAGAAGCGGCGCGTCAGCGCTTGGCTCGACGCGATGCGACAACCGCACCTGCGCCAGCGATCAGGACCGCGACGGCTCCCACGCCCACCCACACGGAGGACGCACCGGTCGCAGCGAGGGCATCAGCGCGCGCCTGAGTCGGGGTGGAAGCATTCTGGGATGCAGGGGTGGAGGCCTGCGTCGGATCAGCACTCGGGGTGATGTCAACGCGAGCAGTCACCGTTCCCTGATCGTCGGCGGGAGCGTTCGTCTCAGGTGCAGCCGGGGTGGTATCACCGTTCGCGGGGGCTGAAGGCGCGGCAGACGGGTTGCCATCACCGTTGGCGGGGGCTGAAGGCGTGACAGACGGGTTGCCATCGCCGTTGGCGGGAGCGGAAGGCGCAGCAGACGGAACGGAAGGAGCCGGTGTCTGGCTGGGTTCCTGACCCGCAGAGGGGTTACCATCGCCGTTCGCAGGAGCGGAAGGCGCGGCCGACGGGGCCTGCTGATCGGGCGTCGGACCTGCCCATCACCCACGGAGGGGTTGTTGCCATCCTGCGCGACAGACAGCGTCGTGCAACGCGTCAGGGCATCGCGATACTCGGTGGCGGTCAGGTAGCGGCCAGCGTTCTGCCCGCCCTGCAGCGTGACGCCGCCATCCTTTTCAGGACGCACGGCGGTCTGCGACGCAATGGACTCCGCGACGCGGTCAAGCTCAGCATCGATATCCGAGAGCGAGGCGGCAGGCTTGCTTTCCTCAGCCGAGGCCAGGTACTCGTCCAGAGCAGCCTGAGCGGCGTTCACGGATGCCTGCGCGTCGATCACGGCCTGCTGACGATCAGCGGAGGGTGCGGTGTCGGCGGGTGCGGGCGTCGAGGTCGCGGGCGCAGCGGATCCAGCCTTTGCGGGGAGGCTCGACACGTCGACGGGGAGGGTAACACCGGGAAGGGAGCCCACCTTGTTCTGCCAGGAGTTGGCACGCTGCGCGTCGCCGCCACCCGCGAGACCGGAGACATAGTTGGTGTTGTCAGCGTTGAAAGCGGCACCGTCGAAGCCGTACGCGGACGCAGTATCACCAGTCGTGTGGAAGCGCGACACGTTGGGCGAGCCGCCGGTGACGGCGTAGAACTTCTGCGTGCCGTAGATACGCGTGAAGTTACCGTGCTTCGCGATGTGCACGCCGACACCGACGACGTTGTTCTGGGCCAGCATGTTCTTGTCGTGGCCAGAGGAGTTCTTCCACTGATCGAAGAGGGCGTCCGCCGCCTGCATCGGATTCTTGGAGGTGCCGTAGGCGCCCCACTTGTCGCCGAAGTTCTCGCGGTGGTTGTAGGCAATGTTTTCACCGGCGTAGGTCGTGTCACCGCCGTCGAGCTTGCCTGCGCCGAAGTACTTGTAGTCCGGGTCGTGGTTGAAGTCATCGCTGTCCGACATGTGCTTGCTCCACGCTCGAGCGTCGGTCGTCACCGTATCCGAAACAACCAGCTCGGGCAGGCCAGCGTTCGCTCGGTAGGCGTTCATCTTCTGAATGACGAGAGCCTCGATGATGCGCGCCTGGGTGGCGTCGTCGACCTGGGACCAGTCAACCCAGTCGAGGCCACGGCTCGCAGTATCCGCTGCGGGCGCAGCCTCACCGGCGGAGGAGGTGGGCTCAAGGGCGCTCTGCTGGGCAGCCTCGAGTGAAGTCTGCGCATCGGCGAGGGCAGCTCGCAGCTCGGACTCACGGGCAGGGTCCAGGGCGGGAGTCGCAGAGTTACCCGCAGCCGCGGCGGCGTAGCTCGCCAGAAGTGGATTGTATTCAGCGGTGATGCGACCTTCCGCCCCCGACAGGGCGTTGCAGAACGCGTCGCCGGTCGTCGCGTTTCCCTCAGCGAGGGTAGGGATAACGACTAGGGAAGCCGCGATCGTGGTTGCAGCGAGGACCACGGACGTGTGTGTACGAGTGAGCTGGAACAACATTGACTACCGGCCTAACACGATGGAACAAGAACAGGTAAATCTTTCCACGCGGTACAGCATTTTTCAAGGTTTTTTCAGTAAGTCTTTACGGGTGAATCCACCTATTTTCAATGATTTCTCAGTTTGACAGATTTTGAATATCCCATATGCCGATACCGAAACGTTATATTTCGGATAAAACAACTGACCAAGCTGCAACCACAAGCATGACCGTTGCTCATGCAATAAAAAATCGACATCCGAAATCGGATGTCGAAATTTTCTGTGGAGCTAGGGGATTCGAACCCCGACCTCTTCCATGCCATGGACGTCGCGCTACCAACTGCGCCATAGCCCCGTTATTTAGTTCGTCGCCGTGGCGACCTGATAAATAATAGCGAACCTTTCGAGAATCACGCAAATCCAATCGAGTGCCCCTCGTCACAACGCTCGAAAACCTCAAGATTCTGCGGTGACGAGGGGCCCGAGAGCCATCACGCCCCCAAAATGTCCTCACGAGAGCCAATGTTATGCGACGCCAGGCGCCACCCGCTGATCGCCGCGCTCTTAGAGGTCGACATCCCGACAGGCACGAGCTCCGACCAGTGGCAGTTATCGACGCCGCGCAGCCCATTGAAGACCGCCGGATCCAGGCCCAGCAGCGACACGATGCCACGCGCGATCGCGGAGCCATGCGAAACGACGATCAGAGACTGGTCCCCACGGCACGCCCGTGCCGCTTCTAGGACGGCATCGCGAACGCGCTCACCCACGACCTCGGAGCGTTCCACCTCGGCGAGATCACACTCCCCCTGCGCGCGATACTGCGCGTAGGCCTCGGGCTGCTCGGCGGCGATCTCCTCGTAGGTCTTGCCCTCGAAGCTCCCGTAGAAGCGCTCCGTGAGCCGCTCGTCGAGTTCCGGCCCTTCGCAGGGGTAGCCCGCGATGTCAAAGACGCGTGCGATGATCCTCGCGGTATCAACCGCGCGTCCCAGGGGCGAGCTCACGATACGCACTCCCCCGTCGTCGTAGCTACGCCCATCTTCGGCGGCAATCATGCCAACCTCGGCGCTCGGCTCGCACAGGCGGCTCGCCAGCACACCGGCGGCACCCGCCGCCTGGGACCTTCCGGCCTCGTTCAGGGGTTGATCGATGCGCCCCTGAAAGCGCCGCGCCAGGTTGAAGTCCGTCTGGCCGTGGCGCAGCAGGACGATCCGCGAGGCGCTCACTGCTCGCTCTCCACCCCGTGCGCGGCGGCACGCTCGGCGGCAGCGGCGCGGGCCTCATCGATGTCGACGTCAATCGGCACGGCCGGGCAGTCGCCCCACAGGCGTTCGAGCGCGTAGTACTCGCGCTCTTCCTCAGACAGGACATGGACGAGCAGATCCGAGTAATCCAGGAGCACCCAGGTACCCTCCGCACGCCCCTCGATGTGGGCGGGGCGGCGCTGATGCTCGACCCAGATGCGATCCATGATGTCCTCGGCAATGGCACGCACCTGACGGTCCGTCGGCGCCGAAACAACCACGAAGGCGTCCGCGAGAGCGAGCTTGCTGGTCACGTCGACAAGCACCGGGTTGATGCCGCCGCGGTCGTGCGCGGCGCGAGCAACCAGGCTCGCCAGTTCTGCGGTAGCGTCGGGAAGGCTCACGTTTCTCCTTGGGTTAGGACCGATACAGGCCGTATTTGTTGATGTATTGGACGACGCCGTCGGGCACCAGATACCACACCGGCTTCCCCTCTTCGACGCGCGTGCGGCAGTCCGTCGACGAGATCGCCATGGCGGGGACCTCCAGCAGCGACACGGACTCGTGCGGCAAGCCGGGATCCGACAGGTTGTGCCCGGGGCGCGTCACGCCGATGAAGTGGGCCTGCTCAAAGAGCTTATCGGCGTCCTTCCACTGCGCGATCTGCGCCAGCGCGTCGGCACCCGTGATGAAGTAGAAATCCGAATCCGGGTATTCGCGCGACAGGTCCGCCAGCGTATCGATCGTGTAGGTCGTCCCACCACGGTCAATATCCACGCGAGACACGGCAAAACGAGGGTTCGAGGCGGTTGCGACGACCGTCATCAGGTAGCGGTGCTCCGCCGAGGTCACGCGTCGATCCGCCTTAAAGGGCTGCATGGCCGCCGGGACGAAGACGACCTGGTCGAGGCCGAAGACGTCCATGACCTCCGAAGCCGCAACAAGGTGGCCGTGGTGGATCGGGTCGAAGGTGCCGCCCATGATGCCGATCGCGCGGCGCCGACGCAGCGCGCGCGGGGGGTGCTGGGGCGAGGCCGGGGCAGCGGTCGCCCCCGCCGTGGCCTCAGTGGTCTTTTCGATCGCCGCCTCCTCTGAGGCGGCCGCCGCATGGTTGTCCTGCGCGCTCACGGGCGAATCGTTCCTTCTCCCTCGTAGATCCACGTGGTCGTCGTCAGCTCCGCCAGGCCCATCGGGCCGCGCGCATGCAACTTCTGCGTCGAGATACCCACCTCGGCGCCCAGGCCCAGCTGACCGCCGTCCGTGAAGCGCGTCGAGGCGTTCACCGCGATAGCCGCGGCGTCGATGCCCGATCGGAACGCGCGCACGACGGCCACGTCGGATGCCACGATGCCCTCCGTATGCCCCGAGGAATAGCGGCGAATATGCTCAATCGCCTCGTCAACGTCGGCAACGACGCGCACAGCCAGGTCCATCGAGAGGTACTCGGTCTCCCAGTCGGCCTCGGTCGCGTCAACGATCATCTCCGCATCGATCGAAGGCTGGCCATCGACAACGGCCCGGGTGGCCTCATCCGCGTGGATCGTCACGCCCGCCGTCGTCAGACGGGTGATCGCGGCGACGAGGAAACGCTCGGCAACGTCGGCGTGCACGAGCAGAGTCTCCGCCGCGTTGCACACGCCCACGCGCTGCGTCTTCGCGTTCATGATGATGGCCTCGGCGGCCTCCAGGTCAGCGGAGGCATCCACGTACACGTGGCAGTTACCCGTGCCCGTCTCAATGACCGGAACCCGAGACTCTTCGACGACAGCATTGATCAGCCCCGCTCCCCCTCGCGGAATCAGCGCATCGATCGCGCCACGCGCACGCATCATCGCTCGGGCACCCGCGCGGCCCCACGGATCCACCGTGGTAATCGCATCGGCGGGCAGGCCGACGGAGGTCAACGCATCGCGGCACACCTCGATGAGCACGCGATTCGAGGACTGCGCGGCGCTTCCACCGCGCAGCACGACCGCGTTGCCGGCCTTCAGAGCAAGCGAGGCAGCGTCAATCGTCACGTTGGGGCGTGCCTCGTAGATGATGCCGATAACGCCCAGGGGGACGCGTTCCTGCGTCACGCGCAGGCCAATATCGGTGCGCATGCCGCGCACGACCTGACCGATTGGGTCAGGTAGACCCGCGATCTCCCGGACGGCCTCGGCGATTCCCCGAATACGATCGGGCGTCAGCGCGAGGCGATCCAGCAGGCCCTCGCTCATCTGCTCCGCGCGACCGCGGGCGACATCTTCAGCATTAGCGGCCAGGATCTGGTCACTGCGATCAATGAGCGCAGCCGCAATCGCTTCGAGACCGCGGTTCTTTACCTGGGTCGTCGCGTTCGCGAGCACTCGCGCCGCAGCGCGAGCAGCATCCGTCACCTGGGAAATATCTGCAGCAGTATCCACCGGGCCATCATGGCACACGAGAGCCTGTCAAGCCGCGTCAGTCAGCGCTCAGCGCAGAAAATGCGTCGCCCAACACCGCCAGATCGTCGCGGTGGATGGCCGGCCTGGGATGCTCGTGACCCGCAGCCTGCAGTTCCGCGGTGCCCGACCCGGCGATCTCGGCCAGAGTGTCGGAGTCGTATCCCGACACTCCTCGGGCGACCAGACCAGTCGGGGAGGCCACATCGACGACGTCGCCGGCCTCGAAGTGGCCGAGCACCGAGCGTACGCCGGCCACCAGCAGA
Source organism: uncultured Xylanimonas sp. (assembly GCA_927911615.1). Classification (GTDB taxonomy): domain Bacteria; phylum Actinomycetota; class Actinomycetes; order Actinomycetales; family Actinomycetaceae; genus Pauljensenia. The sequence continues at coordinate 5,694 of CAKMQM010000018.1, read as the reverse complement.
GACTTCTTGCCGACCGTGATCGCCTGGGCGGCACCCTCGTCGACGATGATCTCGCCACGCGACGGAGCCACGTGAGCGATCCACAGGCGCCGCGAGGCCGGACGCTCCTGCGACGGCTCAAACCACGTGCCAACCTTCTTGCCCGCGAGCACCGACTCCAGAGCATCCGCGGATGCCAGCTGCACGCCGATACCGCTGGTGGTCGCCAGCATGGCGGCCTGCACCTTCGTCGCCATGCCGCCCGTGCCCACGCGAGAGCCAGCTCCGGTCACGAGCACGCTCATGAGGTCGTCCGCGCTCTCGACCCGTTCAATCAGCTTCGAGCCCGGGTGGTCCGGAGGAGCCGTGTAGAGGCCGTCGACGTCCGTCAGCAGCACGAGGGCATCGGCCTTGATCATCTGGGCGATGAGTGCCGCAAGACGATCGTTATCGCCGAAACGCAGCTCGCGGGTGGTCACCGCGTCATTTTCGTTGAGAACCGGGACGACTCCGAGGCCGAGGAGACGCGTCAGCGACGCGCGCACGTTCGTGTAGTGATCGCGACGCATAACGTCGTCCGTGGTCAGCAGAACCTGGGCGGCATCCAGGTGATGCGCCTGGAAGGCGGCCGTCCACCGCGCCATCAGAAGCCCCTGGCCCATCGCGGCAGCGGCCTGCACGCTCGGCAGGTCCTTCGGCTTGGAGGTGAAGCCGAGCGGATCAAGGCCCGCAGCGACCGCGCCCGACGACACAATGACGACCTCGCGGTCCGCCCCGCGCCAGCGCGCCACGAGGCGCGCGACGGAGTCAATACGATTCAGATCCAGGCCGCCGTCCTCGCGCGTGAGCGACGACGAGCCGATCTTGACGACGATGCGAGAAGCCGCGGACACTCCACTCATGACTGATCCGACGCGTCGGTCCAGTGTCCGGCCTGGCGCTCCGTCCACAGCTCGTCACGGGCAGCGGTCTTGGCGTCCATGACCTGGTGGTACACCTCGCGGCGTTCCTTACGGCTCGGACGCGCGTTCTGGTCCAGGCGCAGGTCGGTGCCGCGCGAGCCCAGCAGCTCCGGTCCGGTCGTGAGGGTCGGCTCCCAATCGAAGACGACGCCACCATCCAGGTCACCAATCACGACGGTGTCGCCGGCGACCGCGCCGGCCTTCATCAGCTCGTCCTCGACGCCGGCAGCGTTCAGGCGATCCGCGAGGTAGCCCACGGCCTCGTCGTTCGCGAAGTCGGTCTGACGCACCCAGCGCTCCGGCTTGTCGCCGCGCACCTGGAAGACATCTTCGCCGTCCTTACGGGTCTTGCGCACCGTGATCTCCACGCTGCGCCCGACGGCCTTCGGGCGAATGACGGGACGGGCGGCCTCGAGGGCGGGACGCTTCGCGCGCTCCGCCTCGACGATGCCGGCCAAGGTAAAGGACAGCTCCTTGAGGCCCTCATGGGACACGGCGGAAACCTCGAGGACGGGCCAGCCGAAAGACTCAAGGTCCGGGCGCGTAATCTCCGCGAGATCACGACCGTCCGGGATGTCGATCTTGTTCAGGACGATGACGCGGGGACGCTCCATGATCGGCACGTAGCCCTCGACCTGCGTCAGGTCGCCCTGGTAGGCCTCCAGCTCGGCCTCATGATGCGCAGGTCCTCAACCGGCTCACGATCGGTCTCGAAGGCAGCGGCGTCGAGCACGTGCACGATGACGGCGCAACGCTCGATGTGGCGCAGGAAGTCAAGGCCGAGGCCTCGGCCCTGGGAGGCACCGGGGATCAGGCCGGGAACGTCGGCGACCGTGTAGCGCGTATCGCCGGCCGACACGACTCCCAGGTTCGGGACCAGCGTCGTAAAGGGGTAATCGGCGATCTTCGGGCGCGCCGAGCTCAGGGCCGCAATCAGCGAGGACTTACCCGCCGACGGGAAGCCGACGAGAGCCACATCCGCGACGGACTTCAGCTCAAGGATGACGTCTCGCTCCTCGCCGGGCTCGCCCAGCAGGGCGAAGCCGGGCGCCTTACGAGCCTTCGACGCCAGCGCCGCGTTGCCCAGGCCACCGCGGCCACCTTCGGCGACCACGTAGCGTGCGCCCGCACCCGTCAGGTCAGCGAGCAGCTCACCCGACATCGACTTGACGACCGTGCCCTCGGGAACCGGCAAGATGATGTCCGCGCCGGTCTTACCCTGACGGAAGTCACCCATGCCGGGCGTGCCATTATCCGCACGACGATGCGGGCTGCGGTGGTAGTTCAGCAGCGTGGTCTCCTGCTCGCTCACCTCAAGGATGACCGAGCCGCCATTGCCGCCGTCTCCGCCGTCAGGGCCGGCCAGCGGCTTGAACTTTTCACGCTTAATCGAGGCAACGCCGTTACCGCCGTTGCCACCCATCGCATGCAGAGTCACGCGATCCACGAAGTCTGCCACTGTTGCTCCTGACGACTATAATGAATGTTGAAAAGGGCGCCGGCAACGCCGGACGCCCTTTATGCGCGCGGTCTCAGGCAGAGACCGGCGAAACGCTGACGACCTTGCGATCGCGCTTGCGGCCGAACTCAACCGCACCGGCGCGCAGGGCGAACAGGGTGTCATCCTTGCCACGGCCAACGCCGTCGCCAGGGTGGAAGTGGGTGCCGCGCTGACGAACGAGGATCTCACCAGCGTTGACCAGCTGGCCGCCGTAGCGCTTCACGCCGAGGCGCTGCGCGTTCGAGTCGCGACCGTTACGGGAGGAACCAAGGCCCTTCTTATGTGCCATCAGTTGCTACTTTCTGCTCGTGGGAACGTCGGGTTCAGGCGATCTCGGTGATCTTGACGACCGACATCTTCTGACGGTGTCCCTGGCGCTTGCGGTAGCCCGACTTGTTCTTGTACTTAATGATGGAAATCTTGGGGCCCTTGGCCGAGTCAACAACCTCAGCCTTGACGGAAACCTTGCCCAGCTTGGCTGCGTCAACGGTGATGGCGTCGCCATCCACCAGCATCAGCGGCTGGAGCTCGATGCTCGAACCGATTTCTTCTGCCAGCTTGTCGACGACGACGACGTCACCGACGGACACCTTTTCCTGCCGGCCGCCAGCCTTGACGATCGCGTAGACCACGTTGGAGCTCATCTCTTCTCGTATTCGTAACCGGAATCGCGCCTCGAAACTGCCGAGGACTTGTCTCATTGTCATGATTCCGTTGGCGCTTGTTGCGCCGACGATCAAATTTAGCCGATTCGCACGCCGGATTGCAAGCCGGCACGGTCACGGGCGGGTGTGAAGTGCTGTGCGATTCCACACCCTACGCTCGGGGGAGGGATGATCGCCCCTCCCCCGGCGCCTGGAGCATTAACCGGCGTCGACGATGCCGGTCGATGCGGCGCGACGACGGCGCTTGACGCGCGGCTGATCGCTCGCCTCAGGAAGCGCAATGTCATCGGTCGACTTGGTCGGCACCGCAGGGGCGCTCACCTCGGCGCGCGCGGGCAGGTCGATGACGACGGGGGCGGGAGCCACGTCGGGCTCGACGATGCCGGTCGAGACGGCGGCGCGACGCTTGCGAGTCTTGCGCGGCGCGGCAGGCGCCTGGACGAAAGTTTCCTCCGCGACCGGCACGCTCACCGGCGCGGTGGCCGGAGCCTCGTCGGTCTGCGCCTCGGGAACAGCCGTCTGCGCGGTGGCGCGGCGACGGGTCTTCTTCGGCGCGGGCGCCTCGGCCGGTTCTTCGGACGAGGCCGTGGCAGCCTTGCGGGATGCGCGGCGGCGGGTGGCCGGAGCCTTCTCGCGATGCTCGGGCAGCTGAATCTCGGAGGCATCCTTGGCTGGGGCCGCAGGCTCGTCCGAGTGATCGACCGGCTCGGGAAGGTCGATGTGCACGGGCAGTTCGGGCAGCGGAGCGGACTCGGCGACGCGGCGGCGACGACGAGGACGCTTGGTCGCGCCCTCCTCGGCCTTCTCGGCGGCGGGCTTGGACGCGGATTCCGCAGCGGGGGCCGCGGGCGCTGCAACCTGCTCGACGGAAGAGGCCTCGGGTTCCTTGGCCTCGGTCGAAGCGGCGCGCGTGCGGCGCTTCTTGGAGGGAGCAGCCTCCTCAGCCGCACTCTCCTCTTCCTTACGGGTCGAGGCAGCGGCGATCGCGCTCAGGGCCTCCTTGGCGCGCTCATGATCGGCGTTGTCCTCGATACGGCGAGGCTCGGCCTTCTTCTGCTGCTTCTTCGAACCCTTCGAGCCCTTCGAAGGCTGTTCGGCCCCGGAGGTCTCCACCGGGTGCTGATGAACGATGAAGCCGCGGCCCTCGCAGGCCTCGCACGGGGAGGAGAATGCCTCGACGAGGCCCTCACCCACGCGCTTACGGGTCATCTGCACGAGGCCCAGGGACGTAATCTCGGTGACCTGATGGCGCGTACGGTCACGTCCCAGGCACTCCACCAGGCGACGTAGCACGAGGTCACGGTTGGATTCGAGGACCATGTCCACGAAGTCGATGATGACGATGCCACCGATGTCGCGCAGGCGCAGCTGGCGCACGATCTCTTCGGCGGCCTCGAGGTTGTTACGGGTCACCGTCTCCTCGAGCGTGCCGCCGGCGCCGATGAACTTGCCGGTGTTGACGTCAATGACGGTCATCGCCTCGGTGCGGTCGATGATCAGGGTGCCGCCCGAGGGCAGCCACACCTTGCGGTCCATGCCCTTGGCGAGCTGCTCGTCGATGCGGTGCGCGCGGAAGACGTCCTCCGTGCCCACCCACTGCTCGACGCGATCGGAGAGCTCGGGGCTGAGCTCGTCGACGTATTCCTTGACGGTCGCGTAGGTGTCGCGCCCCTCGATCACGAGCTTCGAGAAGTCCTCGTTGAAGATGTCGCGCACGACGCGCACGGCCAGCTCAGGCTCCCCGCGCAGCAGCGTCGGGGCGCTCTTCGTATTGGTGCGCTTCTTCTCGATGTCCTCCCACTGACGGGTCAGGCGAGCGACATCGTCACGGATCTGCTCCTCCGTCGCGCCTTCCGCAGCGGTACGCACGATGACGCCAGAGCCCGACGGCACGACAGCCTTGAGGATCTTCTTCAGGCGAGCGCGTTCCTTGTCCGGCAGCTTGCGGGAGATGCCCATCATGGATCCGCCGGGGATGAGGACCAGGTAGCGGCCGGCCAACGTGATCTGAGAGGTCAGGCGTGCGCCCTTGTGACCGATCGGATCCTTCGTCACCTGAACGAGGACCGGATCGCCGGACTTCAGCGCCGCCTCGATACGACGGGGCTTGCCCTCCATGCCGACGGCGTCCCAATTGACCTCTCCGGCGTACAGGACGGCGTTGCGTCCGCGGCCCACGTCGACGAATGCCGCTTCCATCGAGGGAAGCACGTTCTGGACACGGCCCAGGTAGATGTTGCCAACCATCGAGGACTGCGTGCGGCGCGCAACATAGTGCTCGACGAGCAGACCGTCCTCGAGGATCGCGATCTGATCGAGGCCGTCCTGGTCACGGATCACCATCGTGCGCTCGACGGACTCACGGCGCGCGAGGAACTCGGACTCGGAGATGGAGTGGCGACGGCGGCCTTCACGGCGACCTTCGCGACGACGCATCTTCTTCGCCTCCAGCGCGTGGATCCCTTCAGGGCCTGGACCTGGTCCGCGGGATCGCCACCTTCCTCGGAGGAGGCAGAGCTGCGCGCGCGGCGGCGACGACGGCGACGACCGGAGGTTTCCTCCTCGTCCGAGGACTCGGAGTCCTGCG
>CAKMQM010000017.1:0-4977 GCA_927911615.1 uncultured Xylanimonas sp. | reverse complement strand
CCCGGCCTCGTCGTCATGGGGACGGGTACCCACGTCAGCGGCTCCCCGCGGGAGGGAACGCGCTGACGAGCTCACCGTGCGCATCCGCGGCGCTCTCGGAGAACATCTGACGCTCGTGGTACTCGCCCTTCTTGCCGATGTTGAAGGACTGGACCGGGCGGAAGTAGCCCATGACGCGCGTCCACACCTCGCAGGCCTGCGGCTCCGCGTGGGGGTGGGCGGCCGCGCACTTCTCGCAGGTGAAGTGCTCGCCGGCCAGGTAGCCGTGGACCGGACAGATCGAGAAGGTCGGCGTGATCGTGATGTAGGGGACCTTGAAGGCCGTCAGCGAGCGGCGCACCATCTCCTTGCAGGCCTCGCCCGACGAGACGCGCTCCCCCATGTACAGGTGCAGGACCGTGCCGCCCGTGTACTTGCCCTGCAGGACCTCCTGATCCTCAAGGGCCTGGAACGGGTCGTCCGTATAGCCCACGGGAAGCTGCGAGGAGTTCGTGTAGTAGGGCTCCTCGGGCGTGCCCGCCTGGATGATGTCCGCGAAGCGCTTGCGATCCTCCTTCGCGAAGCGGTAGGTCGTACCCTCCGCGGGGTCGCCTCCAGGTTGTACATGTGGCCGGTAGCCTCCTGAAGCTGGACCATGCGCTCGCGCACGCGATCCAGGATGCGCACGCACATGTCGAAGCCGCGCGGTCCGTCAGGTCGTAGGCGTCGTCGCTGAAGTTGCGCACCATCTCGTTCATGCCATTGACGCCGATCGTCGAGAAGTGGTTATCGAGCGTGCCCAGGTAGCGATGCGAATACGGGAAGAGGCCGTGGTCCATGTGGTACTGAATGGTCTCGCGCTTGATCTCGAGGGACTTCGAGGCCAGGTCGATGAGCTCGTCCATGCGCGCGACGAGACCCTCCTCGTCCCCCTTGTACAGGTAGCCGAGGCGCGCCATATTCAGCGTGACCACGCCGATCGAGCCGGTCAGCTCCGCCGATCCGAAGAGGCCGTTGCCGCGCTTGAGGAGCTCGCGCAGGTCCAGCTGGAGGCGGCAGCACATCGAGCGGATCATGTGCGGGTCCAAGTCGGAGTTGATGAAGTTCTGGAAGTAGGGCAGGCCGTACTTCGCGGTCATGTCGAAGAGGGCGTCGACGTTCTCACCCTCCCAGTCGAAGTCGGGCGTGATGTTGTAGGTCGGGATCGGGAACGTGAAGACGCGGCCGTCCGCGTCGCCGCCCGTCATGACCTCGATGAACGCGCGGTTGATGAGGTTCATTTCCCGCTGCAGCTCACCGTAGGTGAAGTCGACAACCTCGTCGCCGATGAGGGGGTGCTCGTCCGCGAGGTCGTCCGGGCACGTCCAGTCGAAGGTCAGGTTCGTGAACGGGCACTGGCTACCCCAGCGCGAGGGCACGTTCAGGTTGTAGATGAGCTCCTGCATGCACTGCACGACGTCCTCGTACTCCATGTCGTCCAGGCGCACGAAGGGGGCCATGTAGGTGTCGAAAGAGGAGAATGCCTGGGCACCCGCCCACTCGTTCTGGAGGGTTCCGAGGAAGTTGACGATCTGGCCGCACGCCGAGGAGAAGTGCTTGGGCGGGGCCGAGGCGATCGCGCCACCCACGCCGTTGAAGCCCTCCTGGATGAGGCGCTTGAGAGACCAGCCGGCGCAGTATCCGGCGAACATGTCGAGGTCGTGGATGTGGTAGTCGCCCTCGCGGTGCGGCGCGCCGATCTCGGGGGTGTAGACGTGTTCGAGCCAGTAGTTGGCGACGACCTTCCCCGCCGAGTTCAGGACGAGGCCGCCGAGCGAATACCCCTGGTTCGCGTTGGCGTTCACCCGCCAATCGGAGCGATCGAGGTACTCCTGCACGGTTGCGATGGCGTCGACGTCGTAGCGGGGTGCGGTCATGGTCCTTGTCCTGTCTTGATTCCGTTATGTGCTGCGGGCTGCTGGGCACTGGGTGGGAGATGTGTGTGGTGTCGTGGAACTGTGTGGGGCGGTGGGCGCCTCTCGCCCTACCGTCGCTTCGGTGGGCGGCCGGTACTGCTGTTCGGTCGCATGATCGACACGTCATGGATGCTCCGCCCTCGTGGGGCGAGGCCGTGGCACTGTGGGTGGAGGTGGTTTCCTCCGCCGGGCGCGAGGTTCCCCTAGATCTAGGGACGTGCAACCATCAAGCACTAGATGTAGTGCTTGATGCGAACAGTGACCACAATATCTAGTGTCATACGTGCGTCAGAAGCACGACGCGCGCGGCGAGCAGTTCCGCTCATCACGCGCGCCCTTTTTCGACATCTACTGAGGACCAACGTCCCGTCGTAGAACAGCGCCCCGCGCGCCCACACCCCAACCTCGCCCCAACCTCGCCCCGACCTCGCCCCAGAAATTTCGCACGTAATTCGTTTTATTAACGATTCAATAACCGCCACAAACGTTGCAATACCAACGACTGGATTTCAATGTTTGAAAGACGCGCGAGGGAATTACGTGCGAGATTGTTGGGAAACCACGACACGCAGACCACCGACAACACAGCGAGGCCGCGACCGGAAACCCGGCCACAGCCTCGTTGATCGATGCGAATCAGATGAGGAAGGGCAGCTTCTTCACCAGCCCCAGGCCCTTCCACCACGAGCCCAGGCCGAGCGTGTCGCCCGCACTGGTCAGCGGAATCAGGATGAGAACGAGAGCGTAGACCAGGTGCTCGTTGACGACCGGATTGAGGGAACCCCACACCCACGGGGCGACCGCCGCATACATGAAGCCCAACATGACGACGCCCGCGACAGCCGCGAGGCGCGTACCGATCCCCAGCAGGAATGCCAGGCCGATACCCAGGAGGCCCAGCATGAACAGCCAATCCATGGCGGGCACGGCCAGCGACTCGAAGAAGGAGGCCAGGGGCTTGCCGGTCGTCGCGCCCGTCAGGTAGCTCTGCGCCGGCGTGCCGCCGTTGATCCACGCGCGCGAGGGGCCCGTCGAATAGTGCAGGCCGAACGTCTTATCCAGGAACGACCACAGGAAGATGAAGCCGACCGCGATGCGCAGCAGGGCCAGGACGAAGCGCGCGGGCTTGGAGGTAACGACGGCTGATGCGGGACGAGGCATGTCAGTCCTTTCGGGACGGAACGGCAGGTGGGCGTTGTGCGGGCGTCGACGGCGTGCCACCCGTCTCCCATTATCCACTGGCCAAACCCTGCAACGCCAGGGGCGGTTCACTGAGCATGAGGCCTTCGAGCAAACAACTTCGCCATGCCGGGCCCATTCCGCGACAAAACTCGCCCAGCACACCCCATGCCGAGCCTCTTGCGCGATAAAACTCGCTCAGCACGGCGCCGCAGGGCGAACTTTTTCGCACCCAAATGAAACCGCCACCACGAAGACCGGGCCGCAAAGGTGACAGCGGTTTCCTGGCAACGCGTCGCACCGAAAAGGCAAGCAATGCACCAATTCGCACACCATTGCGGAGGCGAGCCCCCTCCCCCGCAATTTCGCACGTAATTCAATTGAGCGAAGTTTCAACAAAGTCCGAAAACGTTGCAATTCCAACGATGTGAATTCAATGTTTGAAATAGTCGCAGGGGAATTACGTGCGAAATTACTGAGCGGTGGCAGGGCCTGGCCGGACAACACACAGACACCCCGACCGATTGGAGGCCGCCGCGAGGCCTGCGGGGCCTGGCCGGGCTTCGAGCCGACGCGCCGAGCGAAGCTCGCGGCGCGGACGGCGAGCGGGCGGGCAGGCCACGCGGCGGCCGGAGATCTGTCGGGGGAACAAGCGGTGTTCAGCAGGATTTACTCGCCCGCGAGGCGGTCGACCTCGTGCATGATGAGGCCACACACGGCGCTCACCCAGGCGACGGCTGCGACGCCGAGGACGCGGGAACGCCAGGGCCTCACCTGCAGGAAGTCCTCGAAACCGTAGCCGGATCCAGGGGAGGCGGCGGACATGCTAAAGCCCCACATGGCGGCGCCGGTGGCCAGCAGCGCGATGATGATGAGTCCGAGGCTCACCCACACCATGACGCGTTGGACTTTCGCGCCGTGTCGGGGCCGCCGCTCGATGGGCGACAGGGCGAGGGCCCACGCTCCAGCGATGAGGGTGGCGGTAATGACGTCGGAGGGGCGGTGCCAGCCTTCCATCATGACGGACACGCCCATCAGGGATGTCCACGCCCAGCCGATCCACGCAGACGGGCTGCGGAACCACTGCGGGGCGACCACGATGAGAGCCAGTGACAGGGTGACAGCGACGGTGGTGTGCCCGGAGGGCAGGGAGTTGCCGGCACCCGTCGTGACGCCCAGGTTCGGGCGGGTGAGGATGTAGTCCTTGAGGATCTGGGTCGTGATGTTAGCGCCGATGACAGCGCCGAGGGCGCGTCCTGCGAGCGTGGGCCTCCGTCGCGCGGCGGCGACGAGGGCGACGACGATGCCGGCCACGACCATGACAGGCACGGACACGATGCCGGTGATGAGGGTGGAGAAGGCCTCGTAACGCCTCGCGGAGCGCATGGTGCCCTCCATGAGGATCGTGTCGAGGACCTGCCCGGGCGCGGTCGAGAGCGCCACGTGGCTGATGAGCATCGTCAGCACCAGGCAGGTGGCGACTCCCCCGAGGCGTCGGGCGAGCTTGCGCCGGTACCAGGAGTCGGAGGTCAGGCGACGAGGCTGGGGCCCGCTCACCGGGGCCTCGCCGTTGGCCTGGGGGTCGGAAGCACGCCCTCGGGTGGGCCGCTGGGTGGCGGGGGCGCGCTCCGCTCGGGAGGAGCGGCCGGCGGTGTCGGCGGATGCCGACGAGCGCGTGCGGGGGCGCACGGGGCGCGAGCCTTTGGTGTAGGACTCGTCGACGGTGGGGTCGGAGGGCAGGGCGGCGTTGGGGTCGTCCATGGTGTCCTCCGTTCGTGTCGATGCGATATTTCGTATCCACTGTAGTGGAGGGACGCGGGGGCGCGTGTATTGGTTCGGCTTTCTTGCGAATCGAAGGCAAGCA
>CAKMQM010000016.1:0-2888 GCA_927911615.1 uncultured Xylanimonas sp. | reverse complement strand
CCGCAGCGTTCGCGTTGGGGGCGTGCGCAGGGAAGAATGGGGGCATGGCAGATGAACGCGAGTCAAAGGAACTCCAGTCGGGAACGCTCGTCATCGGGCTGGGCCGTTTCGGCTCCGCCGTCGCGGTGACGCAGGACCAGCTGGGCTACGAGATCCTGGCCGTCGAAAAGAACCCCGCCCGCGTGCAGGCTTTCGCGGGTCGTTTCCCGCTCGTCGAGGCGGATGCGACGTCCAAGGATGCGCTCGAGCAGCTGGGGGCGCGGGAGTTCCGTAGCGCCGTTGTCGGCGTGGGTTCCTCGCTGGAGGCGGCGGTGCTCATTACCGCAAACCTGGTCGACATGGGTATTTCTTCGATCTGGGTGAAGGCGACGTCTTCCCAGCATGGCCGTATCCTCCGCCGCGTGGGTGCCCACCATGTCGTCTACCCCGACCTGGATGCAGGCAAGCGTACGGCGCACCTGGTGGGTGGCCGCATGGTCGACTACATCGAGATGGAGAAGGACGGCTTTTCCATCATGAAGTTGCGCCCGCCGCAGGAGGTGCGCGGCTTCTCCCTTGAGGAGCTCGACCTGCGTGGCCGCTATGGCGTGAACGTGCTGGCGATCCGCCGTCCCAAGCAGCGCTTCGAGTACGCGGACTCGTCGACGCGCATTAACGCTGACGACGAGATCATCGTGTCGGGTGACTCGCATCTGCTGGAGTATTTCGCGAATAGGCCGTAGGCGGTCTGTACGCAGGAGGGCCCCGCACGGTGATCTGTGCGGGGCCCTCCTATTGTCACGTGAGGACGAGGCCGGGGCCGTTCACGCTCATGCGGCGAGGCAGAGCGCGTCCCTGGTCTCTGGTTGCCGTCGGCGCGCAGGGCACCGTCGGTCACCAGAGGATCGGAGCGTCCGATCAGTGAGGCCGGTGAGGACGGCGGGGGCGACGAGGGCGGTGTCCAACGCCATCGTGGCTGCTGCCACCCTTGTGACGATGGTGATTCCCATCATTTCCGCTGTCGTGGTTGCCTCCGTGCTGTTTGCGCGGGCGAGTTCCGTGCTCGTCAGCGCCGTTGTGCTGCTGCTCGTGCGGGCGCTTACGACGGTGCGACGAATCATCATCACCGTCATGATCGCCACCGTAGTGATGGTGGTGCTTTTCTTCGCGCTCGTATTCGACATTGATCTCGGGGCTGAGCTCGATACTGGGGTTGATTTCCGTGTGATTGTCTTGCTCGATATTGACGTCACCGTTCACGATGGTGCCGTTGTTATCACCGCCGACGTTCACGCTCCTTCCGTCACGCAGCTCGTAGCCCTCGCCGCCCTTGCTGTGTCCCTCGCCGCAGCAGCCGCCGCCGGGGGCCTGGCACTGCTCGCCGATGTGCTCGACGCCGCGGGTCAGGTTCTCGCCGACGGAGGTCATGACGGCGTAGATCGCCATGATGGCCTGAACGGCTTCCATGAGGACATCCAGGACAGGGCCGATGAGTCCGACCCACTTGGCGACCTTGCTGGCAACCTGCGCTTCGGCGACGGGAGCCGCAAGGCCCCAGGTGCATACGACTTCGACCGCTGCGGAAATACAGCTGCCAACGACATCGCCGATGGCGCCCACGACGGCGTCGTGGATGCTGTCGACGGAGTCTGCCACCTTCGTGAGCGCCTCGCCGAAGGCACCAGACGCGGCAGAGACGCCGTCGATCGCACTGGTGACGACGGCCTGGCGCTCCAGGTACGCGCGCACTGCTTCGCCGTGCATGCCAGACATCGCGGCCTGTGCGGTGGACTGCAGCTCTTCAGCAACGGAGGCGAGGGAGCTCGAGATGGAGTCCCAGCTGGAGCTCATGCCGTACACCTGAGCCGAGTCGCCGGTCAGCTGGTTCACCCAGGTCTTGAGGGGATCGATGTGCTGCAAGATCCACTCGACGCCCATACCGACGAGACCACCGATAGGGTCAACGGCGAGCCCGGCTGCTTCCTCGTAGATTGCCTTGGCCGAGCTGACGAGGTTGTTCACCTCGCCGGCGCGCAGGTCCTGGGCGACGTTGTACAGCTCGTCGACGATACCCAGGCCCTCGGTCGGGGTGGTGTAGTCGATACTCGGTGTGAATTCGGGGGATTCGACGCTCACTTCTGAACTCCTTCAAACAGGAAGCGACGCAGCGTGCGTTCTTCATCCTGGCGCTGACGATACAGGAACGTTTCGATGTCCTTATCGCCGTGGTCATCCTGCCGGTCGAAGAGCGAACGCACGTCGTCCGTCTTCGTATCGGGGTGAGCCTTCGTGAACTCTTCGATACGGGAGGACTGAGCCTTCTCCTGCTCCTCGACGAAGCTGCGGTAGCTGGCCTGCTGGTCGTTGCGCTGCTTCGACATGAAGGCGTCGAACTCACGGGACGTTGCCTGCGGGTTGTCCTTCACGTACTGGCGGATCTGGGTTTCTTCTTCGGTGCGCTGGCGCGACAGGAAGTCCGTCATCGCGTCCTGCTGCTCCTGCTGGTTGGACTCGATGAGGCTCTTCACCTCGGAGATGTCCTCACCGGGGTGCGCGTCAGCGTAGCGCGCGAGCGCCTCGTTCTGGTCTTCCTTCTGGCGCTCGTAGAACTCGGCGAGATCGGTGTTTTCGTCGTCGCGCTGCTTCTCGAGGAAGCGACGCAGCTCGTCGTCGTCGGCGTTGAGCTTGTCGTGGCCGCCGAGGAGGCTGTCGAAGGAGTTACCGGACTGGCCGTCCTTGCCTTCCTTACCATCCTTGCCGTCCTGCCCGTCGTGCCCGTCCTTGCCATCGTGCCCGTTCTTTGCGGAGTCATCGCCGAGGCCGGGGTTGCTTGAGAGGGAGGGCATTGTGGACTGTCCACTGAGGCCGCCAAGGCCGCCACCTCCGCCGAGGCCGCCACCACCACCGGT
>CAKMQM010000015.1:0-7968 GCA_927911615.1 uncultured Xylanimonas sp. | reverse complement strand
TCACCGGCTCGCGCTTCTCCATCATGTCCTGGGACTCGAGAGTCCACACGGACCTACCGCTGACCTCCGACGCTTCCGCGTCGTCTCGTACATGGATTCCTTCGACCGCGAGCTCTCCAGTTCCTCCCAGGGATCGTCGGTGAACCGACCCGCCCAAGACCTCGCCAAGCTCCTGAAGAAAAACAAGGAACGCCACCCCCCAGAACGTGCGCGCGCTCTTCGTCTTCTCCGACGGCGAGACCTCCAACCAGGACCACTGGTCCAGCGCCCCTTCCGGCAACGCCAGCGACTGGGATGCCGTCAAGGAGTACATTGACGGCGGCCTCGTCCTCGGCTACGGCACCGAGGAAGGCGGCCCCATGAAGGTGCTGCGCCTGGGTGACAGCGGCTCCCAGAGCGGTGGTGAACCCGAGTACATCCACGATGCATCGAAGCCCGACAACCCGATCGCCATTTCGAAGATCGACGAGGCCGCTCTGAAGGATGTCGCGTCACGCGTGGGCGTCGACTACGTGCACTCACCCGATAAGTCGGCGATCGAATCGCACGCTCGTTCCGTGCTCGATAAGGCGACGACGATGGCCGAGTCGCGCAACCTGAAAGACACGTATCGCTACATCATCTGGCCTTTCGCGCTCCTACTCGGGGCTCTCCTCGCGTGGGAGGGCGCCACGCTGGCGCTGCGCGCCCAACAGTTGAGGAACTCCCATGCCATCTGAGAACTCGCAGCCCGAAGCAGACCTCCTCCCCTTTGGTGCGCCCAGGTCGATCCCGTCGATGCGTCCGTTCGCGCGAAGCTCACCAAGGCCTCGTCGGGCAAACAGAAGATCCCGCGCAACCCCCGTGCCGCTGCGCCTCTGTGGTACTCCATCCCGATCCTCGTCATCGTGCTGAGCGTCGCCGCGTACCTGATCGGCCTCTCGCTCTGGTCGCGCTCGTCCCTGAGCCACTGGAAGGCGCAGGAGTACGACGTCGCCCAGACGGGCTACGAAGGCCAGATGGCGTGGACGAAGATCGGCATCGAGCGCTGGGTCGCGCACTACAACCGTGGCACCACTCTCGTGCGTCAGGGGCAGACCGACGAGGGCGTGACGGAGCTGCGTACCGCCTTCGACCTCGTCCCCAAGGCCACCGAGGTCCAGCCTGGCCGGCTCGAGCCCTTCTCCTACGAATGCCGCGTTCGCGTCAACCTTGCGATCGGTATCGAGATTCAGGGTGACGCGCAGGCTGCCGCCGGCGCCTACGGAAACGCCGCGACTACCTACCAGGAAGCGGAAGAGACTGTCGCCCCCTGTCAGACCGCCTCCAACTCCAGCCAGAACCAGTCTGACCAGAACCAGTCTGACGACCAGAACCAGTCCGACAACAAGGACCAGTCGAGTAACCAGAACCAGTCCGGCGACCAGCAGCAGTCTGGTAACCAGTCCGATAACCCCGCCGACCAGAACAAGGAACGCGTCGAGGATAAGAAGCAGAAGGCTGAGGAACAGTCCCAGGAGCAGGGCGACCAGCAGAAGGACCAGCAGCAGGACCAGCAGAAGGACCAGCAGGACAAGGGATCGAAGGATCAGCAGACGAACCCGAGTCCCAGCCCGAGCCCCTCGCAGAATCCCTACGAAGGCGAGACCCCGGGAGAGAAGCAGCGCCGTGAGGAGCTGGAGCACAAGAACGATCAGCGCAACAAGGACCAGCGCTACAAGAAGGATGACCGCCGCAGCGGCAACCCGAACGGCGCCTGGTGAGGGCCGCAAGCCCGTCTCACTTTCGCTGTGACGTGCACCCATAAAACACCACGGTGGCCCGGAAGGCCACCAAACACCGATAGGCTTGAATCGTGAAGGTTCTTCTCGTTGGTAACGGGGGTCGCGAACACGCGATCGCCCGTGCGCTTGTACGAACGTCCACCCCCGAGCATCCCGTGGAGCTTGTCGTCCAGGCGGGTAACCCCGCGCTGGAGCAGCTGGGCCGCTCCCTGACCATGGATCCCCTGGATCCGAAGGACGTCGTCCGTCGCGCCACGTCTGAGAACGTCGACCTCGTGGTCGTCGGCCCCGAGGCCCCGCTCGTTGCGGGTGTCGCGGATGCGGTCCTGGACTACGGAATCCCCGTTTTCGGCCCGACGAAGGACGCGGCGCGCCTCGAGGCTTCCAAGTCTTTCGCGAAGCAGGTCATGGCTGATGCCGGCGTGGCCACGGCTCGCGCCTTCACGTGCACCACGATGGATGAGGTCGAGGCCGCGTTCGACGACCTGGGTGCCCCCTACGTCGTGAAGGATGACGCGCTTGCCGCCGGCAAGGGTGTTGTCGTGACCACCGACCGCGCCCAGGCCTCGGAGCATGCGCGCGCCTGCCTGTCGCGCGACGGGGGAGCGGTCGTCATCGAGGACTACCTCGACGGTCCCGAGGTCTCCCTCTTCTGTTTCGCCGACGGTGCTACCGTCGTGCCGCTGCAGCCCGCGCAGGACTTCAAGCGCGTGGGTGACGGAAACGAGGGCCCGAACACGGGCGGCATGGGCGCCTACAGCCCCCTGCCGTGGCTCCCCGAAGAGGCCACGCAGCGCATCGTCGACGAGGTGGCCCAGCCCGTCATCACCGAGATGGCGCGTCGCGGCACCCCCTTCCGTGGCCTCCTGTACTGCGGCCTCGCGATGACCTCGAAGGGCATCCGCGTCGTCGAATTCAACGTGCGTTTCGGCGACCCGGAGACCCAGGCGGTCCTCGAGCGCCTTGACTCCCCGTTGGCCCCCATCCTATACGCGGCCGCGACCGGCACTCTCGCCAAGGTCCCCGCCCCCGTGTGGAGCGAGGACGCGGCCGTCACGGTCGTCATGGCCTCGGGCGGCTACCCGGGTCCCACGGATACCGGACATGAGATCACGGGTATCGAAGCGGCTGAGGAGCTTGACGGCGTCCACGTCATCCACGCCGGCACTTCCGAGGAGATCACCGACGACCCGACCGACGTCGCGGCGGGATGCTGCGGCTTCGAGCCGACCTACGCGCTGGTGAACTCCGGTGGCCGAGTCCTCGATGTCGTCGCCCGCGCGGCAACGCTCGACGAGGCCCGGGCGCTCGCCTACCGCGGCGTCGACCTCATCCACTTCGACGGGGAGCACCACCGCAGCGACATTGCGACGTGGCCCGCCGACCTGGTCGTCACCCTCGACTGAGAACCCCCTGAGGAGCATCATGACCGCACCTCCACGGCTGGACCCCGCTGACGCGCGGGCAAGGTTCGGCGACATCTACGCTCCCGACGAGGCCGTGGTTGGCCCCGCGCCGCAGGCCGCCACCCCGGCGGGCCGCCCGCGCCACGCGAAGGCTGGCCCGGAGGCGCTCCTCATGGTGACCTCTGATCGCATCAGCGCATACGACTACGTGCTGCCCACGCTGATCCCCGGCAAGGGTGCGGTCCTCAACCAGCTCGCCATCTGGTGGATGGGCCAGCTGCGTCCCCTCGTGGAAAACCACCTGCTGGCCGTGGGTACGAAGGCACCGGCCGAGGCCTCGCGAGCCCTCGAGGGCGCCCAGCCCACGCGCTTCACGGTGCCCGCCGAGGTCGATGGGCGCGCGGTCGTGTGCCGCAGCCTGCACATGATTCCGATCGAGTGCGTCGTGCGCGGCTACCTGACGGGCTCCGGCCTGGCCGAGTACCGCGAGAGTGGATCCGTGTGCGGCATCAAGCTGCCCGAGGGCCTGACCGAGGCCTCGCGCCTGGATGAGCCGATCTTCACGCCCGCCGCGAAGGCCGAGCTGGGCGAGCACGACGAAAACATCACCTTCGAGCAGACCATCGAGCGCATCGGCGAAGAGCTCGCGCTCGCCATCCGCGACCTGTCGATCGCCCTGTACCGGGCCGCCCGCGACATCGCCGCCGAGCGCGGCATCATCATCGCGGACACCAAGTTTGAGTTCGGCATCGACGTGACCACGGGCGCGCTCGTGCTCGCGGACGAGATCCTCACGCCGGACTCCTCGCGATTCTGGCCCGCCGACCAGTGGGTGGAAGGCCAGGTCGCGCCCAGCTTCGATAAGCAGTACGTGCGCGACTGGCTGGTCTCCGAGCAGTCCGGCTGGGACCGCTCCTCGGGCGCCAACCCGCCCGCGCTGCCCGAATCCGTGGCCGCCGCGACCGCCGCGCGCTACGTCGAGGCATACCGCCGACTCACCGGGTCGGACCCCATCCTGTAAACAGACTTGCCCGCCGGGCAAGATGCACGGCGGGATCCTCACCAACAACACAAGGAGGAACGCCGTGGGGCGAATCATCGTGGAAGTGATGCCGAAGCCGGAGATCCTGGATCCCCAGGGTAAGGCTGTCGGTTCGGCGCTGCCCAGGCTCGGAATCACGAGCTTTGAGGCCGTGCGCCAGGGTAAGTGCTTCCACCTGAGCGTGGACGGTCCCGTCACCGACGAGCTCCTGGACCAGGCCCGCAAGGCCGCTGAAGAGGTCCTGTCCAACCCGATCATCGAGGACGTCGTGCGCGTCGAGGCCATCGACGAGGCCGACGCTCGTTACGCGGGAGGCCTGCAGTGACCCGCGTCGGAGTCGTCACCTTCCCCGGCACCCTCGACGACCGCGACGCCGCCCGCGCGGTTGAAATCGCCGGTGCGCAGGCCGTGTCCCTGTGGCACAAGGACGCCGACCTGCACGGCGTCGACGCGGTCGTCATCCCCGGCGGCTTCTCCTACGGCGACTACCTGCGCTGCGGCGCGATCGCTGCGACTGCTCCCGTCATGAGTGAGATCGTGCGCGAAGCCGGACGAGGCCTGCCCGTCCTGGGCATCTGCAACGGTTTCCAGGTCCTGTGCGAGTCGCACCTGCTGCCCGGCGCGCTCATCCGCAACGACCACCAGAAGTTCCTGTGCCGCGACCAGGTGCTGCGTATCGAAAACGCGGACACCGTGTGGACGCGTGCCTACAGCGCCGGCGACACCATCACCGTCCCCCTCAAGAACGGCGAAGGCAACTTCCAGGCGTCCCCCGCCGAGCTCGAACGACTCGAGGGCGAAGGCCGCGTCGTGTTCCGCTACGTCGACTTCAACCCCAACGGAAGCGCCAATGACATCGCGGGCGTTACCAACGCCGCGGGCAACGTCGTCGGCCTCATGCCCCACCCCGAGCACGCGACCGAGGCCGGCTTTGGCCCCCTCTCCCTCGGACCCGACGGCGCCAGCCACCACGGCGGCACCGACGGCCTGGGCATCTTCCGTTCCGTCCTCGCATCCCTCGTCGGCTGACGACGCCACCGCGCCCTCACCCGTGAGGGAGCCCCGGCCTCGTCCCAGACCTTTCGAATGGAAACACGAATGACCTCCGAAAACACCCGCGAGCTGCCCGACACCGTCGAGAACGCCGCCGCGACCCCCGGCCAGGACATGCCCTGGAAGGAACTCGGCCTCAAAGAGGACGAATACCAGCGCATCTGCGACATCCTCGGGCGCCGACCCACCAACGCCGAGCTCGCCATGTACTCCGTCATGTGGTCCGAGCACTGCTCCTACAAGTCCTCCAAGAAGCACCTCGCCGAGCAGTTCGGCGCGCGCACGACCGACGCCATGAGGAAGAACCTCCTCGTCGGCATGGGCCAGAACGCCGGCGTCGTCGACATCGGTGGCGGCTGGGCCGTCACCTTCAAGGTCGAGTCACACAACCACCCGTCCTTCGTCGAGCCCTACCAGGGCGCGGCCACCGGCGTGGGCGGCATCGTCCGCGACATCATCTCCATGGGCGCCCGCCCGATCGCCGTCATGGACCAGCTGCGCTTCGGCGCCGTCGACCACCCCGACACGGCGCGCGTCGTCCACGGCGTCGTCTCCGGCGTCGGCGGCTACGGCAACTGCCTGGGCCTGCCCAACATCGGCGGCGAAACCGAGTTTGACCCGTCCTACCAGGGCAACCCCCTCGTCAACGCGCTGTGCATCGGCAAGCTGCGCCACGACGACATCCACCTGGCCAACGCGACCGGCGAAGGTAACCTCGTCGTCCTCTTCGGCGCGCGCACCGGCGGCGACGGCATCGGTGGCGCCTCCATCCTCGCCTCCGAGACCTTCGAAGACGGCATGCCCGCCAAACGCCCCTCCGTCCAGGTGGGCGACCCCTTCATGGAGAAGGTCCTCATCGAGTGCTGCCTCGACCTGTTCGAGGCCGGCGTCGTCCAGGGCATCCAGGACCTCGGCGCCGCGGGCATCTCGTGCGCGACCTCCGAGCTGGCCTCCAACGGCGACTCCGGCATGCACGTCGACCTCGAGAACGTGCTCCTGCGTGACCCCACGCTCACCGCGGGCGAGATCCTCATGAGCGAGTCCCAGGAACGCATGATGGCGATCGTGACCCCGCAGGATCGCGAGCGCTTCTTCGAGATCATCGACAAGTGGGACGTCGAGGCAGCGGTCATCGGCCACCTGACCGGCGACGGACGCCTGACGATCGACCACCACGGCCACCGCATCGTCGACGTCGACCCGAAGACCGTCGCCCACGAGGGCCCCGTCTACGACCGCCCCTACGCGCGCCCCGCGTGGCAGGACGAGCTGCAGGCTGCCACCTCCGAGGATCTGGCGCGTCCCGCCACGCGCGAGGAACTGATCGCCGACGTGCGCGCCGTGCTCTCCGACGTCAACCAGGCCTCCAAGGCGTGGGTCACCGACCAGTACGACCGCTACGTGCAGGGCAACACCGCCCTCGCCCAGCCCGACGACGCGGGCGTCATCCGCATCGACGAGGCCACTGGGCTGGGTGTCGCGCTCTCCACGGACGCGAACGGCTGGTACACCAAGCTCGACCCGGCAGCGGGAGCCCGCCAGGCCCTCGCCGAGTCCTACCGTAACGTCGCCGTCGTCGGCGCCGAGCCCGTCGCCATCACGGACTGCCTGAACTTCGGCAACCCCGAAGACACGGACGCCATGTGGCAGCTGGTGACCGCCATGACCGCGCTCGCGGACGGCTGCATCGAGCTCGAGATCCCCGTGACTGGCGGCAACGTGTCGCTGTACAACTCGTCCGGCACTGAGAAGGGCCTGCCGAACTCGTCGATCAACCCGACGCCCGTTATCGGCATGCTCGGCATCCTCCCCGACGTCACACGAGCCAACCCCTCCGGCTTCACCGAAGAGGGCCTCGCCGTCATCCTCCTGGGCACCACCCGCGAGGAGTTCGACGGGTCCGCGTGGGCGCGCATCGCCCGCTCGCACCTCGGTGGCCTGCCGCCCGAGGTCGACCTGAAGGCCGAGGTCGCCCTCGGTAACGTCGTGCGCGCGCTGAGCGCCGCCGATGGGCCCGACGGCCGACCCCTCGTGCGCGCCGCCCACGACCTGTCGAACGGCGGCCTCGTGCAGTCCCTCGTGGACTCCGCGCTGCGCTTCGGCATCGGCGGCGTCTTCGACGTGGCCGGGGCTGCCCGCCGCGACTGCGTCGGCGACCATGAGATGCTCCTGTCTGAGTCTCAGGCCCGCGCCTTCGTCGCGGTTCCCGAGGCGGCCGTCAAGGCCGTGTTCGCGGCCGCCGAGGCCGAGGGCGTGGATGCCGTGCGTATCGGCACCACGGGCGGCGACATGCTCGCGATCAGCGGCGTGGACCTGCTCGCCGCCGAAGGCGAGGGCTGCGGCTGGATCGCCTCCATCGACGAGCTGCGCGAGCTGAGCGAGACCGGACGCAAGTACTTCTGAGCGTTCGCGTCTGAGTTGTAGCGCTAGGGGCGCGGGCCTGTGGGCCCGCGCCCCTGTGCTGTGTTGGTGCTTGATCTGTGGCCCCACGGGTGTTCCGGGCGCCGTCGGTTCCGGCCGCTGTGTGTGCCGGTGGGCGGCGTCCCGCCCGCGAGTCGTCCGCGCCGCGAGCTTCGCTCGGCGCGTCGTCTCGAAGCCCGGCCAGGCCGTGCTGCCAGTCCCACTTCATCCCGGCCGTCGAACCCTCATTGCGAGTCCACATTCAATTTCGCCATGCAATTCCCCCACGACTCTTTCAAACCAT
>CAKMQM010000014.1:0-2865 GCA_927911615.1 uncultured Xylanimonas sp. | reverse complement strand
GTACCGCGGCCAGGCCCTCCGGTCCCTCCGGCGCCCTCCACACCGGCGGCGCTTGCGTTGCGGGGTGTGGCCTGGCGCGTCGTTTCGAAGCCCGGCCAGGCCCCGCCACCGCCCAGTAATTTCGCACGTAATTCCCCTGCGACTCTTTCAAACATTGAATTCAGATCGTTGGGATTGCAACGTTTTCGGACTCTGTTGAAACTTTGCCCAATCGAATTACGTGCGAGATTTCGGGGGAGCTGTACCTGCCGGCCCAGCAAATTCGCATGCAATTCCTTCGCGGGCGTTTCATGGTTTGAAACCTGATCGTTGCTATTCTGCGGATTCTGCGTTGGCGTGGGGTCGGGCCGAGTTGGAATTGCATGCGGAATTTTGGTGCGGATTCGATGCTCCATGATTCAGGTTGTTGCTTAAGGGTATTGCACTAGTTGAGGGGCGCACTGCTTAGTTGCCAGTGCAATGCTGTGCTACCCGGTGCATTGGTCCTGTATCTCGTGCACTGCTTCGTCGTGATGAAACCGGTAACGCCTTTGCGGCCTGGTCTTCGTGCGTGGGTGAAACCGCCGTCACCTTTGCTCGGGGAAAACGTGGGTTTTTCGGGTGTTCTGGGCTCGCATTGGCGATGGCAGTTTCATTGCTCAGGTCGGGGAGGCGAGCAGTGGTGCCGTCGGTTTCATCGGCCAGCTGGGCGGCGGTAGCAGCGGTGGTTGCAGTTTCATGTGGCCAACGTGAACGTTGTCGTAAGTAGCTTGATGGCTTCAATCCTGCGAAGTTGTCATGCCGAGTGTCAGAGAAAATGCGCCATGCTCCGCTGTTTCAATAAGTCTGCGAGAAAAAGTTCGCCCTGCTCGGAGAGAAGTGGGTGTGAGCGAGACAAAATTCGCCCTGCTCGGCTTGCTGTCGTCAAAAACGAGACAAAATTCGCCCTGCACGCGCAAAATATGCGAAAAAGCGGCATTCCGAGCGAGCTGGGCGAATTTTGTACCGAATATGAGGTGTCCCGGTTCTTGCTGGGCGAGTTTTTTCACGGAACTGTTGCTGGACGGGCCGTACTGGGCCAGATTTTTCGCGCCGACTGGCACTGCGCCCAGGTCTTGGAGGCGACGAGGCGCCCTCCATGTCGGCACTGGTGGGGGATTGCCCCCCGCGAGGCCGTTATGCACCGTGTCGCCGGCGTGTCGGACCCTCGTGTTGTGCAATTCCCCGCTGCGCAGTGCCGCATCCGTTTGTGTGCGCGCGGGGTTCCCTCGTGTGCTGCTGGTGCGCCGTATCTCCGTTGCAATGCTCACCGCACGCGGGCATAACAAAACCGCCCGGCGCGCGGCCGGGCGGGGGTGGAGCGGGCGACGGGAATCGAACCCGCCTCTGAAGCTTGGGAAGCTTCCATTCTACCGATGAACTACGCCCGCAATTCATCGTCCCGAAGGAATCGACCCGTCGATCATATCGTCACGCCGGATGGCCGCGCAACCGGCGTTGGTTGGGTATGTGTGGGAGTGTTGGGCGGAGGGTGCGGTGGCGAATCGTGGTAGAGGTCTGGGGAGAGTATCGGCGGCGGCACAGCCAGGCATCCTGTCGCCGTACCACCGGCACGCGCTGCTCGCCCGATACACTGGGGTCGCCCAACCGATTGGAGTTCCCATGCCTCGTCCCGTGGTGGCGGCCGCGATCGTCGATTCCCTGAGCGAGCCCACGATGCTGCTCGCATGCTCGCGCGCCTACCCGCAGGAGTTGCGCGGCCAGTTTGAGCTGCCCGGCGGCAAGGTTGAGGAAGGCGAGGATCCAACAGTCGCCCTTGAGCGAGAGATCGCCGAGGAGCTCGGCGCGCGCCTGACGATCGGCGGGCGCGTGTGCCCGGAGGAAGGGCAGTGGTGGCCGATCCTGGGTGGACGCGTTATGGGCGTGTGGCTCGCTGAGGTTGCACCGAACTCGCAAGAGCCGCGCGTGGGTGCGTCGCACCTTGAGGCCAGGTGGGTGCCCCTCGCGGACCTCGCCGTGCTTCCGTGGATTGCCGCTGACCTGCCGATTGTCGAGGCCGTGGTCGCCCGCTGCGATCGCTGACGTCTGCGCAGTGTCCCATTTGACGACACATAGGGGCGGAGTGTCAGAATAGGTGCATGCCGAAGATTATTGGCGAGTCCCTCGCCTCTCACCGCGAGCTGACTCGTACGCGCCTGTTTGAGGCGCTCGGGTCTCTGATGGCCGAGCAGGCCTTCGAGTCGATCACCATGAGTCAGATCGCTGAGCGTGCGGGCGTTGGTCGTACGGCCGTCTATAACCATTTCGCGGACAAGGAAGTGCTCCTGCTTGCCTACATGCGGCAGGTGACCGAGGAGTTCACGCGGGTACTGACGGCGCGTCTCGAGTCTGAGCCGGATCCGCTCATGCGTCTGCGCCTCTACATCCGCGCGCACCTGCAGATGATTGGCCGCTACCACGTGAAGGCCGGCACAGGCCTGCGTCGTCAGATGTCGGGCCAGGGCGCCTCGCATCTGCATGATCATGCGGGGCTCGTCGGTGAGCTCCTCATTGGGATCCTCGACGAGGCCATGGAGCGCGGGCTGATCGTCGAGCAGAACACGCTGGGCGCGGTGCACCTGATTCATGCGACGCTGCAGGGGCAGCGCCTCCCCAGGGATCCGGAGCATCGCGAGTCGGCGCTCACCCTGGTCGAGACTTTCATTTTGCGAGGCCTGGGCGCCTCGGAGGAGAATGTGCGTCAGGTCACCGCATCTTCTCTTCCTTTGGGGGAATAGAGGACGGGCCGCGCCCGTTGAATAAGACAGTTCAAGCGAGTCCCCACGGGCCCGCCCCAACGACCGTCGGATGAGCCGGCGATGATAGGAGAATCATGGCTACCGTTAC
>CAKMQM010000013.1:0-2727 GCA_927911615.1 uncultured Xylanimonas sp. | reverse complement strand
AGGACTGCGGCGACGGCTTGAGGGTTGGCAGCGTCCGCGCCAATGCCGTAGACGGTGTCCGTGGGTACGACGAGGAGATGGCCGTCGCGCAGCTCCCGCTGGGCGCGCGCTTGGTCAGCCTCACTCAGGGAAGGAACGGCGCTCAGGATCGTCTCAGTACTCATCGTGTTCATTGTGTCACGGATGCGGTGGGCTTCGTCGATTCGGGCGCGCGGGCGCTCAGGAAACGACGCCTGCCAGCCAGGTCGGGCAGCGTCGTAATATCCGTCATCCCCAGCTCGGCGGCGAGCGCCGCCATGGCCTCTTCCTGCGTGGGCGAGTGTTCCATCAGTAGGACGCCACCGGGGCGCAGGAGGGTGAGGGCGCGTCGCGCGACGCGCGCGGGGATCTCGGTCCCGTCCGGGCTTCCCCCGTACAGGGCGACGTGGGGGTCGGCACTGGCCTCGGGCTGCGTGGGCATCTCATCGGCGGGAACGTAGGGCGGGTTGGTGACGACGACGTCGACCATCCCGTCCAGGTGCGCGAGCGTGGCTGGATCCGTCGCGTCGCCTCGCTCCAAATGAAGGCAGGGAACGCCCACGGCGTCACGGTTCTGACAGGCCAGGGCGAAGGGCTCGGCTTCCTTCTCAACTGCCCATACCTCGGTGCGGGTGGTCTCGATGGCCACCGCCAGCCCGATCGCGCCGGAGCCGGCGCACAGGTCGACGACTCGAGCCTCACCGCGGCGGGAGACGACCGACATGGCCTCGTCAATCGCGAGGCCGGCAAGAACCTCGGTCTCCGGGCGCACGACGAACACACCGGGGCGAGCGGCCAGGGTCAAGCCGCGGAAATACATACGACTCGTGACGTGCTGAAGGGGAATACGCAGGGCCCTCTCCCCCACCGCCGAGCGCAGTTTCTCGGCCTGGTCCTCGTTCAGCTCCGCCGGCAGTTCCCACTGGGACGAGGCGTCACACGCCCACTCGAGCAGCTCACGCACGTCCGCATCGACCGAGTCGATGCCGGCCGTCGTCAGGCGTTCGCGTGCCCACGCACGCGCGTCCGTGATGGACCACGTCCCCATGTCTCCTCCAATCATGACTGAGCGGCGGCAGCCAGGCGCTCAGCCTCATCAGCTTCCTGCAGCGAAGCGATGACGGCATCGAGCGCGCCGGACAGGACCGCGTCCAGGTTGTGAGCCTTGAAGCCCGTGCGGTGATCCGCGATGCGGTTCTCCGGGAAGTTATAGGTGCGGATGCGCTCCGAGCGATCCACGGTGCGCACCTGGGAGAGGCGCTGGGCCGATGCCTCGGCTTCCTTCTTCGCCCTCGCCTCGGCGGCCAGGCGCGAGGCCAGCACGCGCATCGCGGCCTCCTTGTTCTGCAGCTGCGACTTCTCATTCTGCATCGACACGACGATGCCCGAGGGAATGTGCGTGATGCGCACGGCGGAGTCGGTCGTGTTGACCGACTGGCCGCCAGGGCCGCTGGACCGGTAGACGTCGATGCGCAGGTCGTTCGGGTCGATGACGATCTCCTCGTCGTCCTCGATCTCCGGCATGACGAAAACGCCTGCGGCGCTCGTGTGGATACGACCCTGCGACTCGGTGACGGGCACGCGCTGGACGCGGTGCACGCCGCCCTCGTACTTCAGGTGCGCCCACACGCCCTCGTCGGGTGCGGGAGTGCCCTTCGCGCGAATCGCGAGCGTGATGTCCTTGAAGCCACCGAGCTCCGTGTGGGTCGCGCTCATCTCGGTGACGCTCCAGCCGTGCGCCTCCGCATAGCGGGCATACATGCGTGCCAAATCGGAGGCGAACAGCGCGGATTCTTCGCCGCCTTCACCCGCCTTGATCTCAAGGATGACGTCCATCGCATCCTCGGGGTCGCGGGGAGCCAGAATCTTCACGAGCGCCTCGTGGGCAGCCGCTTCCTCTTCCTCGAGGGCGGGAATCTCGTCGGCGAAGGAACGGTCTTCGGCGGCCAGCTCTCGGGCGGCCTCGAGGTCTCCCGAGGCTGAGGAGAGCCTATCGGCAGCAGCCTTCACGCGGCCAAGCTCGGCGTAGCGTCGGCCGACTCGGCGCATCAGCTGCGGGTCCGCCAGCGTCTGGGGATCCGCCATCTGCGCCTCAACCTGCTCGTATTCCTGCAGCAGGGGGCCCAGGGCACCGAGTTCATCCGTCGCGGCCACGATTCACCACTTCCTTCGTTCCATACAGTTGACAAAGCGGCGGCGCGTCGGCCATAGGGCCAACGACACCGCCGTTGAGCTAGCCGCTCACCCTCACTTGGAGGGGGCGCACGCGCTTGCCGTAGCGAGCCTCGAACTTGGCGACGCGGCCGCCGGTGTCGAGGATCTTCTGCTTGCCCGTGTAGAACGGGTGGCAGGCCGAGCACACGTCCACGCGCATCTCACCGGAGGTGATGGTGGAACGGGTGTGGAACGAGTTGCCGCACGTGCAGGTCACGACGGTGTCCACGTATTCGGGGTGAATACCCTGCTTCATGGAGTTTCTCCTGGATCGTTTGGTGCCCCGGGTCCGGACATGCAGCGCCCCCCGCATCTGGCGGGGACTCACCTTCCAGCGCGCCAACAAGCGCCTGGGGCATGCCGGTGAACCGGTAAGCCGACACGACATTATCGCACACGCCCCCCACCCCCCTTCAACGAGGGAAGGCCCCCCGCAGGCGTGACATCGGCTATGGGCGACACGACGATGGCCCCGCGCCGCGACCTCACGGGTCG
>CAKMQM010000012.1:0-8239 GCA_927911615.1 uncultured Xylanimonas sp. | reverse complement strand
GGGGATGTAGCGCATGAGGTCGGCGACGGATGCCGATGGGTTATCCAGCAGGTGAATGGCACCAGCGATCGTCTCCGACAGGTTGTGCGGGGCGATATTCGTCGCCATGCCAACTGCAATGCCCGAGGCGCCGTTGACCAGGAGCTGGGGGAAGGCCGCGGGCAGGACGTCCGGCTGCATGAACTGGTTGTCGTAGTTGGGGACGAAATCGACCGTGTCTTCATCCAGGCCCGTCACCAGGTCCAGAGCGGCGGGTGCCATGCGCGCCTCGGTGTAACGCGCGGCGGCCGGGCCGTCGTCCAGAGAGCCGAAGTTACCGTGCCCATCGACCAGGGGAACGCGCAGATTGAAGGGCTGCGCGAGGCGTACCAGGGCCTCGTAAATCGCGGAATCGCCGTGCGGGTGGAGCTTACCCATGACCTCGCCGACGACGCGCTGGGACTTCACATGTCCCTTGTCGGGGCGCAGCCCCATCTGATCCATCTGGAACAGGATGCGGCGCTGCACGGGCTTGAGGCCGTCGCGCGCGTCGGGGAGCGCGCGAGCGTAGATCACCGAGACGGCATACTCCAGGAAGGACCCACGCATCTCATCGGACACGTCGATCTCTGTGATGTTCTCGTCCTTCTCAGGGATGTCGACGACCTGGTCCTTCTTAGCCATACGCGCAATTATTGCGCGGCTTGGCGCTCATTTCGACTGGCGCGCCGCTTCGGGGCACAATTGGGGCATGGACACATGGACCCGTATCGAACGTGGGGGCTTCTACCCCAAGGCCGTGCAGCGTGCGCTGCGCCGTGCTCTGGGCGCCGCGGAGCCGCTGGCGACGCTGTGCCAGGTGGATACGGGTTTCGACCGCGGATCGGTCTTCAGGCACCTCACGGTCGCCTCGCTGACGGACCGCGCCATCGTTCAGCTGCACGTTGATGAGATGGACGGCGGATCGGCGACGATCGCGACGGCCGTGCACCGCGTCGGCGACATCGCCGGGTACTCCACGATGGAGGTCTACACGGACCCCGAGAATGCGAGTGGGCTATCCGAGATGACGATCGCGCTGGACCTGAAGGGCGCGCGCCGCCTCGAGCTTGAGCCCGCCCGCTGCGACGACCCGAATTGCATGGCCGATCATGGCCTGACGGGCACGTCCTTCCCCGATGACATGACCTTCCGCATCTCCGCGGCCGCCGACGGTCAGGATGCTCTCGACGAGGCCATGGTCTTCGTCGATCATCTCGCTCGCCTGATGGGGACCCGCAGTGAGTGAGCGCGAACTGACGCTGGACCTGCCCGGCGCCGACCTGCCCGGCGCGGGCGATCCGATCATCACGGACATCATCGCTGGTGCCCTCGCATCGATCGACTCCGCCCTGCCCGGTGCCTCCGCGCAGGCGGGCGGCGCACTCGGGATCGAGGCCGGGGCTGACCAGCTGCTCCTCATCCTCGTGGATGGGCTCGGATACGAGCTGATCCAGGATCACCTGGGGCACACGCCGACGCTGCGCCGCGTGCGAGACGATATTCGCTCGATCCACACGGTCGTCCCCTCGACGACCGCCGCGGCCATCACGGCTTTCGGCACTGGTGCGCGCCCCGGCACCACCAACATGGTGGGCTTCTCCGTTGCCTACGGCGGCGGCGTCATGAACCTGCTGGCCATGGAGGGTGGGCCGGCGCCCACCGAGTGGCAGCCCACGCCCACGTACTTCGAGCGCCTCGCCGCGGCGGGCGTTTCGTCGGCCGTCATCTCGCCCGCGCGCTTTGCCGGTTCCGGACTGACGGGCGCGGCGCTTCGGGGAGCGCGCCACGTGCCCGCAGAGTCGCTCAGTGACCGCGTGAACGCCGCCCTGCGCGAGCTGCGCGCCGGCACGCCAGTCGTCTACCTCTACTGGTCCGAGATCGACCACGCTGGACACAGCTCCGGCGTCGGATCGGACGCGTGGATCGGCTGCCTCGAAGAGTTCGACGCGGGGCTGTCCGCGCTGCTGCGCGGCCTACCCGCGGGCGTGCGAACCGTCATGACCGCGGACCACGGCATGATCAACGTGGAGCACTCCGCCCTCGTGGACGTGGCCGCGACGCCCGCTCTGCGCGAGGGTGTGCGCATCGTCGCCGGCGAGACGCGAGCCGTGCACGTGCACGCGCAGGAGGGTCACGCTGCCGACGTTGAGGCGCGCTGGCGCGACACCCTGGGTGAGAGCGCCTGGATTGTCTCGCGCGACCAGATGAGCGCGTTCATCGGCCCCGGGGACGGCGCCTCGATCATTGGCGACCTGCTGGTTCTCGCCCGCGGAAACGGCGGAATTGTAGATTCTCGAACCCAGAGCGCTCGGCGATCGCGATGCCGGGCGTCCACGGCTCGCTCACCTCGACGGAGATGCGCATCCCCGTCATCGTCCTGTCGTAGGACGACTACGGGACATCCGCGAAGCGGCCGCTCACATCAGTGAGCGGCCGCTTGACGTGTGAACGGTTTAGGACTTCGAGCCGAAAAGAATCTCGTCCCAGCTGGGACCGACCGACGGGTCTTCTTCGAGGAAGCGCGCGCCATCCTCGAACCCGTCACGCCCTGCGCGGGAACGGACCCGGTCGCGCTCTCCTCGGCCTCGGCAGGCGTGGACTCAGACGAGTCGGATGCCGACACGGCCTTCATGGGGATCGCGGGGGTCGCCTGCTCCTCAGCCTTCGGCTCCTCGCCGCCCTTGTCCTCACCGGAGGACGCGGGGCGTCGGACAGCCACGGGAGCACGCCCGACGAGGCCGGGGCCTCGGTCTTAGGGGAGCGGGACGCCACCGGGATGGCTCCCGTCAATGTCGGACGGCAGACGGGATCTGACCGGTTGCGGGAAACAGCGTGTCTTCGGCGGGTTCGGACGGCGCCTCCGCCTTAGTACGCGCCGACGCGAGGGAATAGATGCGAGCGGAGATCGGGCCCGTCGACGTGTCGGGCTCCGTCGTGGGAGCCTCCTCCTCGCCGGCGATAGCTGCCAGGTACTCGGCCT
This sequence comes from uncultured Xylanimonas sp., assembly GCA_927911615.1. GTDB lineage: Bacteria > Actinomycetota > Actinomycetes > Actinomycetales > Actinomycetaceae > Pauljensenia. The sequence continues at coordinate 5,238 of CAKMQM010000012.1, read as the reverse complement.
CCTCGTCGACCTCATCGTCCAGGTCCAGGTCAATCTGCTGGCGCTTACCACGCACGGCATTGAGCTGGTCGATGATGGCCTCGCGGTTGCGCAGGTCCTCAGCGCCGGGGTCGACGACAGGGGCTGGAGCGTTGCGCGGCAGGGGAGTGAAGATCGACGCCGTCGGGGAGGCGGACACCTGCTCAGTCAGCCACTGAGCCTCCTGATCGATCGCCTCGAGCGAGCCGGAGTTCAACAGGTGCCAGTGGGCGGCGTGCTCGGCCGCGCCCTGCACGAAGGTCACGATGATCTGCCAGGGCTCCCCGCCCTCGCGCGTTGCGGTCCACTCCAGAGACGATGGGTCGACGCCGCGCGCCGCCAGTCGATCCAGGACGAGGTCACCCATCGTGGGGCCACCGTCGCCAATACGAACGGCGCGGGCGCGCGTCAGCGCATAATCCTTCTCGGCCTGCACGGGAGCCTCAAAACGCTCGACCGCAGTGACCTCCATGCCGTGCTGCTCCGCGATCTCTGCCGGGGTCGCGCCGGCGCGCAGGAGAGCCTGAATATCGCGAGGAGCGAGGGGCGGACGAGCGGGCGCCAGCTCCACTCGCGGACGATCACGGCGCGTCGCGCCGCGGAGCTCATCGGAAATCAACACCGAATAGCGTTCACCCTGGGCATCGGTGAGCACCAGGGACTCGCCATCGGCGCTGGTCCCGAGCAATTCGAGCTCAATCATCACTTCCTCCTCAAACGTCTAGGTCGAATCGTCTCAAATAATGCTCAGAATGTCGCGTAGCTGCGCGCGTGTCACACATACGATGGCACATTACTCTCACAAGTGTTATCCTCCCTGCGCATAGACCACTCGCGCAAACCGGCTCGAGAGGCGAAAGGGGAGAACCATGGCAACCGATTACGATGCGCCGCGCAAGAACGAAGACGAGGTCGCAGAGGACTCGATCGAGGAGCTGAAGTCCCGTCGCAACGACGCCGGCTCAGCCGAGATCGAAGAAGACGAAAACGAAGCGGCTGAGAATTTCGAGCTTCCCGGTGCGGACCTGTCAAAGGAGGAACTGACGGTCCACGTCGTTCCCCGCCAGGAAGACGAATTTACCTGCTCGCAGTGCTTCCTCGTGCACCACGCGTCGCAGCTCGACCACGTGGACGCCAACGGCGCCCCCGTGTGCACCGAGTGCGCGATGTGAGGTAGGACGATGTTCGGACGCAAGAAGAAGACTGTCGAGGACGAGATCGAAGAGGTCGAGGCACTGCCTCGCCTGAGCGACGAAGACGCTGCGATTTGGAGCGAACCCGGCCCGCGTAACTACGATGAGGTCGACACCACCGACGGCTACGTCGACATGGGGTCCATCCTGTTCCCCGCAGTTCAAGGCATGCAGCTGCGCACCCAGGTCGCAGACGACGGCACGACCGTCCTGCAGATCCTCGTCGTGCTCGGTAGCTCGGGCATCCAGATGAGCGTCGCAGCCGCACCCCGCTCCGGCGGTGTGTGGGAGGAGCTGCGCGAAGAAATCCGCAAGGGCTTCGAAGACCAGGGTGCCAAGGTCGCCGATTACCCGACGCGTTACGGCAACGAGCTGCTCGTCGACATGCCGATGCAGATGCCCGACGGTCGCTCCGCGACCTCGCGCATGCGCATCATCGGCCGTGAAGGCGATCGCTGGTTCGCGCGCATCGACATCCTCGGCCCGGCCGCTGCCACCGCGGAAGCCGGCGCCGACATCGAGAAGGTCATCGACCGCATCGTCGTGCGCCGCGACGACCACCCGCGCACGCGCCTGGAGCTGCTGCCCGTGCACCTGCCCGCGGGTGCTCAGGAAGCCTGACATGGCCTCGTGGTTCGCTCAGATCGGCGCCGCGCTCGGCCTCGACAAGGACACGCGTTCCCTGGACGCTGCCCTTGACGAGGATTCGGCGCGCGCCGCCCGCGGCGTCACGCCGATCCGCGACGTGGTCGACCGTTCTCACGCGCTCGTGTTCGGCACGCTGCTGGGCATGACGTATCCGCCCGAGGAGGGTGCCCAGCGCGTCCTCGTCGCGACCCTCTACGACGGCACCGACACGCTCGAACTGCGCTGGCCCGGACGATCCTCCATCCCCGGACTGAGCGTCGGCCAGCGACTCGAGGTCGAAGGAACCGTTGGCCGCGTGGGCGAACGCCTCGTCATCATCAACCCGCTGTACCGCGTGATCGCGGGGGAGGGCTGATGCCAACTCCTCGCTGGATGGATCAGGCCACCTCTGAGGAATTCTCCTGGTCACAAGCCCTCGGCGGCACGCGCGGCGTCATCGAAGCCACCGCGCCCGGACTGCTCTTCATCATCGTTTTTGTGGCCACGCGTGCCCTCGTGCCCACGCTCATCGCGGCCTCAGCCGTCGCACTGCTCGCCTGCGTGATTCGCCTCGTTCAACGGCAGGGAATCCAGCAGGCCCTCTCTGGCCTCTTCGGAGTCGCCATCGGCGTCATCTTCGCGGCGGCGACCGGGCGGGGAGAAAACTACTTTGTCTGGGGCATCGCCACGAACGGGGTCATGGCTCTCGCTTTCGCTCTGTCCGTCCTGTGTCGCCGGAGTCTTGTCGCCCAGTTCTACGGTCCGCTGACCGGTCTGCCACAGGGCTGGCAGTCCGATCCCGCCTACGCCTCCGTGCGCCGCAGCTGCGCCACGATCACGTGGATGTGGGCGGGAATCTTCGCGCTGCGCGTCGCCGTGCAGGCCCCCCTGTGGCTCACGGGCCAGGTCGCGGCTCTCGGCGTCGCCAAGCTGGCCCTCGGACTCCCGCTCTTCGCGCTGGGAGCCTGGGCCACCTGGTGGAAGCTGAAGGATTACTCCTCGCTGTCCTCGTCCTCGGACTCCTCCGAGACGGGGGACGCGACCAGCTGACGCAGGTCCTCCAGCTCGGCGATGTCCGCATCGGGCACGAGCAGCAGCAGCTCATCGGAGGCCTCGAACACGTCGTCGGCGCTCGGCGTGATCGGACGACCGTCGCGCAGGAGTGCAGCGAGGACTGAACGGGCCGGCAGCTGCAGGGAATGGACGCGCTTGCCCACAACCGGGGAATCCTCCGGCAGGATGAGCGCGTGCATCGACACGGCGGCCGTGTTGAAGGAAAACAGACGCACTGGAACGCCCACCGACACCGCCTCTTCGACGAGAGAGGTCATGATGCGCGGCGTCGACACGGACACGTCCACGCCCCACGCCTGGTCGAACAGCCACTCGTTCTTCGGGTTGTTCAGGCGCGCGACCACGCGGGGGACCGCGAACTCGGTCTTGGCCAGCAGAGAGATGACGAGGTTCGCCTTGTCGTCACCGGTCGCGGCGACCATCACGTCGGCCTCGTCCACTCCCGCGTCGCGCAGCGCGTCAGGCGAGCACGCGTCGGCGAGCACCCAGTCCGCGTCGGCCACGGACGAAATGCGCAGCTTCTCAGGCATATTGTCGATCAGGGTGATGTCGTGGCCATGAGCGAGCAGCTCCAGGGCGACGCTGCGGCCCACTGATCCGGCTCCAGCAATCACAATTTTCATGCTCACACCTCCGTCTTGGGCGGGTTAGCCAGCTGGTCGCGCAGCTGCGCGGTCTCGGTCCCGTTGATCGCGAAGTACAGCTGATCGTGCTCCTGGACCACCAGATCCGGCGATGCGGTGCGGATGGATCCCAAGCGCGACGTGAAGACGACGCGGCAGCCCGTGAGCTCCTCGACAACTTGGAAGCTCAGGCCGTACCACCCGGGGGAAGGCGTCGCATTGACGAGGCCGACCTCGCCGGTTGGGTGGGACCAGATGAGCGATGCATCAGGAGGGAGCAGGCGGCGCATCACCGACTCGGTGGTGCGCTGCACCGAGGCGACCGTCGGAATGCCGAGGCGCTCGTACAGATAGGCGCGCGTCGGGTCGTAGATGCGCGCGACGACGTGCTCGACGTGGAAGACCTCACGTGCGACGCGCGCGGCAATAATGTTCGAGTTATCACCCGACGAGACTGCCGCAAACGCATACGCGTCCTTGATGTTCGCTTGACGCAGGCAGTCGCGGTCCATGCCCACGCCCGTCACGCGACGACCGGAAAAGTCCGGGGAGAGGCGAGAGAAAGCCTTGGAATCCTGGTCAATAACCGCCACGGAATGACCCGCGGCGTCCAACGTTGATGCCAGGCGAGCGCCGACGCGCCCGCAACCCATGATCACAAAGTGCACGACTACCAAAGTACTCCGGTCCTCGCGTAATAGCCAAGTGTGCGCTTCGCCGCTGCCACTGTCAGGCTCAGTGGACTACGCTTAACATCCGTGACGAACTTGTTGGCCTACGCAAAGCGCGTGCTCATCGGGCGCCCGATGCGATCGGACGCGATGGGCCACCAGCTTCTCCCCAAACGAATCGCCCTGCCGATCTTCGCGTCGGACGCGCTGTCGTCCGTCGCCTACGCGCCGGACGAAGTCCTCCTCACCCTCGCGCTCGCCGGTTCGATGGCCGCGCTTCAGTCCGTGTGGGTGGGCGTAGTCGTCGCGATCGTGCTTGCGGTCGTGGTCGCCTCCTACCGTCAGACGGTGCACGCCTACCCGTCGGGCGGTGGTGATTACGAGGTCGTCACCACGAACCTGGGCCGTTCCTGGGGTTTGCTCGTGGCCTCGGCACTGCTGGTTGACTACATCCTGACGGTCGCCGTCTCGATTTCGTCGGGCGCCAACTACATCACAACGGCCGTCCCGGCCCTCCTCGGCTATGAGGTGCCGATCGCGGTTGCGCTCGTCATCATCCTGGCCACCCTGAACCTGCGCGGCACGCGCGAGGCCGGTGGCGCGTTCGCCGTGCCCACCTACCTGTACATGGGTGCCATCGGTCTCATGGTCGTCGTCGGTTTCGCGAAGATGGCGACGGGACACCTCGGTCAGTCGCCCACCGCCGCCTACGACCTCGTGACCGCCCCCGGTCACGCGGACGGCCTGGCAGGGCTCGCGGGCGCTTTCCTGCTCATGCGCGCGTTCTCCTCGGGTTGTGCCGCGCTCACCGGCGTTGAAGCCATCTCCAACGGCGTGCCCATGTTCCGCCGCCCCAAGTCCCGCAACGCGGCGACTACGCTGGCGATGCTCGGTCTGATCGCTGCCTCAATGATGATCTCGATCCTTGTGCTGGCGCGCGCGACCGGCGTGAAGATCGTCGACGACCCCGCGACCCAGCTGACCTACCAGGGCGCACCCCTCCCGGAGAAAATACAGATCAACCCTGCGATC
>CAKMQM010000011.1:0-2908 GCA_927911615.1 uncultured Xylanimonas sp. | reverse complement strand
CTGCCGAACAGGACCGCCTCTTCGCTCCCCTGGTCCCCCAAATTCAGCGGGACCACGTTTCCGCCCGAGCCCTCACCCTCATTGCCGAGGCCTCGGACCCCGCGCGCCGCAGCGCGGCAGCGCGCAGGGGCCGCGCATGATTCGCTTCGACCACGTGTCCAAGACCTACCCGGGCGGCACGCGAGCCGTCGACGATTTTTCTCTCACCATCGAACAGGGATCAACGACCGTGTTCCTGGGCACATCGGGCTGCGGCAAGACGACGCTCATGCGGATGGTGAACGCGATGGTCACCCCAACCTCGGGCAGGGTATTCGTACGAGACCAGGACGTCGCAGGCGAGGACCCCGTGCGCCTGCGCCGCTCGATCGGCTACGTCCTGCAGGAGGGCGGCCTCTTCCCCCACCGAAGCATCGCAGACAATATCGCGACCGTCCCACGCCTGGAGGGCGCCACGAAGCAGGCTTCCCGCGAGCGCGCGCTCGAGCTCCTCGAGCTGGTGGGCCTGGATCGCGAGATGGCTGATCGCTACCCCGCCCAGCTGTCGGGCGGCCAGCGTCAGCGCGTGGGCGTGGCTCGGGCGCTGGCCAATCGCGCGGACATCCTGCTGATGGACGAGCCCTTTGGCGCGCTGGATCCGATCGTGCGCACAGAGCTGCAGTGCGAGCTGAAGGAGATTCAGCGGGCCCTGGGCACGACGATCCTCTTCGTGACGCACGACGTGGACGAGGCGTTCACGTTGGGCGACCAGGTTGCCGTCCTCTCGACGGGTGGCCACATCGAGCAGGTGGGGACGCCCACCGAGCTGCTCTCCTCTCCCGCCTCGCCCTTCGTTGCGGAGTTCGTCGGAGCCTCGCGCGCGGCACGCCCGGTGCGCGTCGCCGGGCCGGGCGGCCTGGTTGTCGACGCGCCGGCACCCCGTGGGCACGCTGACGACCGACGAGGCCGGGGAGCGTCCGTGACCTGGCTGTCCTCCAACTGGGGGCTCATTGGCTCCCTGACTCTTGCTCACCTGTGGATCGCCCTCCCAGCGATCGCACTGTCGGTGCTGCTCTCCGTGCCGATCGCGCGCTGGGCGGCGTTTTCGCGCCGCGGCGGCTGGGTCCTGTCCGTCCTGTCGGCGCTGTACGCGGTTCCGTCGCTCCCGCTTCTGATCGTCATTCCCGTGATCGTCGGGGTGGCGCTGCGTTCTCCCGCCAACATGGTGATTGTCCTGACGCTGTACGGCGTGGCGGTGCTGGTGCGACAGGCCGCGGAGGGCTTCCGCGCGATTCCTCGCGCGACCCTGCAGGCCGCGAACGCGTGCGGTTATCCCCTCTGGCGGCGTTTCGTCGAGGTGGAGCTCCCCTGGCGACGCCCGTCATCGTAGCGGGCACGCGCGTGGTTGCCACATCGACGGTATCGCTCGTGACGGTGGGCGCGTTCATCGGGGTGCGCTCTCTGGGGACGCTGTTCACTGACGGTTTTCAGCGCGGCCTCATCGCCGAGGTCGTGGCCGGCTTGGTCGCAACGGTTCTCCTTGCGCTCGTCATCGATGCGCTGATCCAGGGAATCGGCTGGACCCTCACTCCGTGGACGAGGAGGGGGCGGGCATGAACATTCTCCTCGACGCCCTGAAGTGGTTGGCGGTCCCCGCCCACTGGCTGGGTGAGTCCGGGATCCTCGTGAGGGCCACCGAGCACTTGGGCCTCACCCTCCTGATCGTGGCGCTCGCGGCCCTCATCGCGCTGCCGCTAGGCACCTGGATCGGGCACACGGGCAGGGGCCGATGGCTGGTGAGCGCGACGGGCGCGGCCCGTGCGGTTCCGACGCTCGGTGTCCTGACGCTGGCGGGCCTGTGGCTGGGTATTGGACTGGCCGCGCCCACACTAGCTCTCCTCATCCTGGCGATTCCGCCGCTCCTGTCGGCGACCTACTCAGGGATCGCCTCGACGCCGCGCGCGACCGTGGACGCTGCGCGAGCAATCGGCCTCACGGAACCCCAGGTCCTCGCGCAGGTCGAGGCCCCACACGCGGCCGGCCTCGTCGCGGCGGGCGTGCGGTCGGCGACCCTCCAGGTCATTGCGACGACGACGCTGGCGGCCTACACGGCGAACTACGGCCTCGGCCGTTTCCTCTACGAGGGCCTGAAGACCCGAGACTACGCGGAGATGATCGGCGGCGCGATTGTCGTCGTCGCCCTCGCACTGGCGACCGACGCGCTCCTGGCGCTGGTTGCGCGACGCCTTCGCGCCCGCACCCATTCTTTCTCAGACGATGAAGACAACTCACCCAAGGAGTCACTATGAAACGCACGATGATCACAATGGCTGCCGTCGCAGCTTCCGCCCTGGTGCTAGCCGCCTGCGGTTCGGCGGAGTCGGTCGGCGGCAACGCGAGCACCGGAAGTTCAGAGAACGGCTCAACGACGCTCGTCGTGGGGTCGCAGGACTACTACTCGAACGAGATCCTCGCCGAGGCGTACGCCCAGGCCCTCGAGGTGCCGGGTTTACGGTCGACGCCAGATGCGGATCGGCCAGCGCGAGGTCTACATGCCCGAGCTCGAGGCCGGATCGATCGACGTGTTCCCCGAGTACACGGGCAACCTGCTGCAGTACCTGGATGCTGACGCGACCGCGCGATCTACGGACGAGGTGTATTCGGCTCTGCAGACCGCGCTCCCCTCGGGCCTGCGCGCCCTCGAGCAGGCTGGCGCGACCGACCAGGATTCCTACGTGGTGACGGCCGACTTCGCGCAAGCACACTCACTGACGTCGATCGGCGACCTCGCGAACGCGGGCACGCTGACGCTGGGCGGCAATTCGGAGCTACGCACGCGCCCCTACGGCCCGACCGGACTGAAGGACCTCTACGGAGTGACCGTCAACTTCACCCCGATCGAGGATTCGGGCGGCCCCCTCACGGTCAA
>CAKMQM010000010.1:0-6800 GCA_927911615.1 uncultured Xylanimonas sp. | reverse complement strand
GGCGCATGGAGACGATGGCGAACCACGGCTCGGGCTGGATCCGCCTCGAGTTCGTGGTCCCCGCCCGAGGCCTCATTGGCTTCCGTACGCGCTTCCTCACCGAAACGCGCGGCACCGGCATCGCCTCGTCCATCTCCGAGGGCTACGCCCCCTGGCAGGGTTCCATCGAGCAGCGCCTGACCGGCTCCCTCGTCGCCGACCGCGCTGGCCAGGCCACCCCGTACGCGATGACGAACCTGCAGGAGCGCGGCTCCTTCATCGTCGAGCCTTCCTCCGAGGTCTACGAGGGCCAGGTCGTGGGCGAAAACCCGCGCGGCGAGGACATGGACGTGAACATCTGCCGCGAGAAGAAGCAGACGAACACGCGTAGCGCGACCGCCGACGTGTACGAGTCGCTGACCCCCTCGCGCAAGCTGACCCTCGAGGAGTCCCTCGAGTTCGCGGCCAACGACGAGTGCGTCGAGGTCACGCCCGAGGCCGTGCGCGTGCGCAAGGTCGTCCTGGATGCCCAGGAGCGCTTCAAGATCGCCGCTCGCGAGCGCCGCGCCAACCGCTGAACCGCGCCTGCTTCCCCCGCTCGCTAGATGACGGGCGGGGGAGGTACACGCTTGCCCGTCACCATCGTGCGGGCATCCACGCGAACCGGCCCACGCCTCGTCGCGACCGTGACGTGGGTTGGGGCCACCTCGAGCGCCTCTCCCAGGGCGTCGTGCAGTCCGTCTGCCAGACGGTAGCGGATGACGATCCTCTCGCCGACCGCGAAGCTCATCCACGGCAGCTGGGGAATTGCGCCAGGCGCGCGTGTGGAAATTTCCTCGCGCGCCCCTTCAGACTCGGTGTGCTGAATCGGCGTATTCTCGCCGCTCGCAGCGCTGTCGGGGACGCGGGGTGACTCGGGGCTACTCATACGTGAATAATAGAATCAACGAGTCTTTAGAACTGACCAGGAGGAACGTCTCATGACCTACGTCATCGCGCAGCCCTGCGTGGACGTCAAGGATCGCGCGTGCGTGGACGAGTGCCCCGTCGACTGCATCTACGAGGGCGCTCGCTCGCTCTACATCCACCCCGAGGAGTGCGTGGACTGCGGTGCGTGTGAGCCCGTGTGCCCGACCGAGGCCATCTTCTATGAGGACGACCTGCCCTCCGAGTGGTCCGACTACCTGCGCGCCAACGTCGACTTCTTCAACGACCTGGGCAGCCCGGGCGGCGCCCAGAAGACCGGCGTCCAGGACTTCGACGATCCGATGATCGCCGCGCTGCCGCCTCAGAATGAGGAATGGAAGGCCGAAAATCTCTGACAGTCGATAGGGTAGGGGTATGACAACGATCCTTCCCCGCCCTCTTGACCTGCCGGAATTCCCCTGGGATCAGCTGGCGCCCGCCAAGGCGCGCGCCACTGAACATCCCGGGGGAATGTGCGATCTGAGCGTCGGAACCCCGGTCGACGACACCCCCGCGTTCATCCGCGAGGCGCTCGCCGATGCCTCCAACGCGCACGGCTATCCGACGGTGATCGGCACCGCCGAGGTGCGTGACGCGATCCTCGCATGGGGACAGCGACGGGGCATGGTCGATGTCGGCCACGGCGGCGTGATCCCCACGATCGGCTCGAAGGAGGCCGTCGCCTGGATTCCTGCGCTGCTGGGCGTGCGCCCCGGCGACACAGTCCTCGTGCCCGAGGTTGCCTACCCGACCTACGACATCGGTGCCCGGCTGGCCGGTGCCACCCCCGTCGCCGTGGACCCGACGAAGCCCGACGCATGGCCGGATGCCGCCCTCGTCTACCTGAACTCGCCGGGCAACCCCGACGGGCACGTCATGAGCAAGGACGAGCTGCGCGCCGTCGTTGCCTGGGCGCGCGCTCACGGCGCAGTCGTCGTGTCCGACGAGTGCTACGCGGCTCTGCCCTGGTCGGAGCCCTACGTGAGCGAGGGAGTGCCCTCCCTGCTCAATACGGACGTGTGTGACGGCGACGCGAGCGGCCTGATTGTCCTGTACTCGCTGTCCAAGCAGTCGAATCTCGCGGGCTACCGCGGCGCCCTCATCTACGGCGATCCTGCGCTGGTCGCCCCGATCGTCAGCGTGCGCAAGCATTCCGGACTCATGGTGCCCGCCCCCGTCCAGCACGCGATGGTGGTTGCCCTCCGCGACACCGAGCACGTGGAACGCCAGCGCAGCGTCTACGCCGTGCGTCGCGCACTCCTCCTCGAGGCGCTGACTGACGCCGGCCTCGATGTCGATCCCGATACAGCGGCCGGCCTGTACCTGTGGGTCTCGGACCCCGCCAATCCGACCGACTCGTGGGCCCTTGTGAATCGCCTGGCCGATCTCGGCATCCTCGTGGCGCCCGGCGACTTCTACGGCACGGCAGCTCACGGGCGCGTCCGCGTGGCCCTCACCGCCACCGACGAGCTCATTCAGGCCGCCGCGAGCCGCATTCGCGAGGCCTGGACGGCGCGCTGAGGCATCCGCCAATCAACGAGGCCGGGGCCGCCTTCACGCACTGCGCGTGGGCGGCCCCGGCCTCGTTGGTGAGAAAACTCAGTTCGACGCGTGCAGCGCGTCGTTGAGCTCGATACCCACGACGCCCGCGCGGCGATGGCCTCGATGCGGCCCGTCTGGGAGTTGCGGCGGAACAGGATGTTCGACGCTCCCGACAGCTCGCGCGCGGCAACCGTGCGCGGCTCGGCCTCGCCGGAAGAATCGATGAGCGTGACCTTCGCTCCGGCGGTCACGTACAGGCCGGCCTCGACCACACAGTCGTCGCCCAGAGCGATGCCCAGGCCGGAGTTCGCGCCGAGGAGGCAGCGCTCGCCCAGGCGCACGCGCTGCTTGCCGCCGCCCGAGAGGGTGCCCATCGTGGAGGCGCCGCCGCCCACGTCCGAGCCGTCGCCGATGACGACGCCCTGCGAGACGCGGCCCTCGACCATCGAGCGGCCCAGCGTGCCGGCGTTGAAGTTGACGAAGCCGGCGTGCATGACGGTCGTTCCCTCGGACAGGTAGGCACCCAGGCGCACGCGCGTGCCGTCGGCGATGCGAACGCCGGAGGGCAGCACGTAGTTGACCATCGGCGGGAACTTGTCGACACCCTGCACGGTGACGGGGTGGCCGTCACGGGCGCGCAGGCGCAGGCGGGTGGCCTCGAAGTCGGCGACGGCACACGGGCCGGCGTCCGTCCACACGACGTTGGGCAGCACCGCGAAGATACCGTCCAGGTTGATCGTGTTGGGCTGTACCAGGCGGTGGGAAAGCAGGTGCAGACGCAGGTAGGCGTCCTCCGTCGAGGCGGGGGCCTCCTGCAGGTCAATCGCCGTGGTCACGACGACGGTGCGCACGCGGCGCGCGTCATCGACGCGCTCCAGCACGGACAGCGAGGTCGCCAGCTCCTCGTCGGTCCCGGGCTCGCCCAGGTGCGGGGCGGGGTACCACGTGTCGAGTGTCGTGCCGTCCAGAGTGATCGTAGCGAGGCCGATGCCCCATGCAGTGCTGTTGTCCATGCCCCTACAGTACGGTGCGATGGGCGGGTGATTAGCGCCGAAACTCAGGGGCGCGGCGCATCCCACAGGTCCGGCCAGAAGACCCGAGCTCGGTGGCCATGGAGCGCAGCAGCGGCAACGAGATGCCGACGACCGAGTGATAATCGCCCGTCACGCCCTCGATGAAGGGGCCGCCCAAACCGTCGACCGTGAACGACCCTGCGACGTGCAGAGGCTCGCCGGTGGCCACGTATGCGTCGATCTCGGCATCCGAGATGTCCCCGAAGTGGACCTGGGTCGAGGCGGAGCGGGTGACGGTCGCGGTGACCGCGCGTTCGTGCCTCTGGTCGTCATCCGACGAGGCCGGGGCGAGGATCGCGGCCGAGTGGCCCGTCCACAGGGTGGCGGTTGTTCGGCGCATGGCGCGGATGCGCTCGCGGGCTACGTCGGGGGTGTGGGGCTTGCCGAGCATCTGGCCGTCGATCTCGAGCATGGAGTCGCAGCCCACGACGAGGACGGCCTCGCCCTCGGGCAGCTCGGCGTTGGTGCCGGGCGTGCTCAGGGCCTCGCAGACGTCGGCGCACTTGGCTGCGGCAAGCGCTGCAACTTCGTCCGCCGGGGTGGTTGTGCCGCCTGAGAATGCGCGCCCGCCGGGCAGCGCAGCGAGGATGGCGTCCTCATCAACGGTGGACACCTGGACGATTGGTGTGATGCCCGCCGCAATGAGCGTTGCGCGGCGTGCGGGGGAAGCGGAGGCTAGAACAAGGCGCATAGGGACATTGTGGACCATTGCGCGAGAAACGTGGAGACAAACTGAAATTTATTGCAAGACGGCGAGTTTTCGCAGGTAAACGTGCAAAACGCTGGTGAAAAACTCATCAGACTACTACAATTGTCTACGTACGAGGTCACAATCTCGATGTGACTTTGAAAAGTGATCTGATATACCGTTACCCGCTGATGTGGTGTTGAGTCAGCCCAAAGAGGAGGGATTTGCGATGGATGAGCACGCGGCTTCGTCCCCTGCAACTCCTGATGACCTGACCGCAACAAGCTATGTTCCCCAGCTGCTCGGAGGTCATCTGACGTATTCGGCCCGCGATCTTGCGGAGATGACGAATACGCCTATCGAGCGCGTCTTCCGTTTCTGGATTGCCCTCGGCTTCCAGGCTCCCACTGCAGACGACAAGGTTTTTCTCTCAGCGTGATCTGGAAGTTTTCAGTCGCTGGCACGACCTTGTCGAATCCGGTGGCATTGATACAGCTACCTCGCGCTCTCTCCTGCGCGCCAACGCTCACCTGGCCGATCGCCTTGCCCTGTGGCAGTTCGAGGCGCTGGTCGAGGATTCAATGCGTCGTCTGATGCTGGATGACACGACGGCCCGCATGTACGTGCTGGACCATATGCGCGAGTACATTGACGTCTTCACAGAATGTTCACATACGCCTGGCGGCGTCAGCTTGAGGCAGCCCTGTCCCGTTTTGATCGCGAGGTATCCCAGCGTGGGCACGAGGAACGGCATAACCGCTTCCCGCTCAACCGCTGCCTCGGCTTCGTCGACATGGTGTCCTACACGTCGTCCTCGACCATCCTCGGTGATGCCCTCGTCGGTCTTATCGAGCGCTTCGAGGAGGAGAGTCGTAACGCCGTCATCGAGGAGGGCGGTCGCGTCGTCAAGATGATCGGTGACGCTGTCCTCTACATCGCCGATGATCTGCCGACCGGTCTGCGCGTGGCCACGGCCCTCATCGAGCGACTCAACGCCGACGATGAAATGCTGCCCGTGCGTGCGTCTTTCGTGCGCGGTGATGTGTTCTCACGGTCGGGTGATGTCTTCGGGCCCACGGTGAACCTCGCGTCTCGCCTCGTGGACATCGCGCCGGTTGGTAAAATCCTCACCGATCCAACCACGGCTGCCGCCATCGCCGCCGGCGAGGTTGGCGACGGGTACGAGCTTGAAGAGTTCCCGACCGCAGACTTGCGCGGTTTCGGCCCTGTCTCGCCGTACCTGCTCTCAAGCGTTGTTAAATACGTTCATCTCGCAGTGTGAACGAGTGCCTGACCAGCCCACATAACGGGTCAAGAAAGGTGCAAGTTTTGGTTCAGAATTGCTAAGATGTAAGCGTGACTACAGTTCTCCTCGTTGAAGACGATCCGGCCATCTCTGAGCCCCTCGCCCGCGCACTGGGCAGGGAAGGCTACGACGTGCGCGCACACGCGACAGGCGCTGAAGCCCTCGCGGATGTTCGCGGCGTTGACCTGGTCGTCCTGGACCTCGGCCTGCCCGATATGGACGGCCTGGATGTCGCCCGCGAGATCCGCTCCTCCGGCAACCGAGTCCCGATTCTGATCCTCACTGCGCGCACGGACGAAGTCGACATGGTCGTCGGCCTGGACGCGGGCGCAGACGACTACGTGACGAAGCCCTTCCGCCTCGCGGAGCTCCTCGCTCGCGTGCGGGCGCTCCTGCGTCGCCAGGCTGCCGAACCTGCCGAAGGCGAGCTGCGCGCTCAGGACATCCGCATGGATGTCGCCGCGCATCGCGCCTTCGTGGGCGACGTCGAGCTGAGCCTGACGGCCAAGGAATTCGACCTGCTGCGCGTGCTCCTGCGCGAGGCCGGCTCCGTCGTTGCTCGCGACACCCTCATGCGCGAGGTGTGGGGTTCGGATCCGACCGGCTCCACGAAGACTCTCGACATGCACGTGTCGTGGCTGCGCCGCAAGCTCGGTGACGACGCGACCGACCCGCACTACATTACGACTGTGCGCGGGATGGGATTCCGCTTCGAGAACGCGCGCTGAGCGCGTCGCGGAGGGAGGCCCGCCATGCGCGCCCGCGCGGTGAGGATGATCGTCTCCATCGTCGCCGTCGTGTGCGTGCTGATGGGGGTCCCAGGCGCGTTTTTCGCGTCGGCGTCCATCTGGTCGTCCGAACAACGTAACCTCGACGTTCAGGCACAGCTCATCCTCCAAAACATCGAGCGCAGGCGCGCCGTGGGGGAGGGGAATGACCCCGCAACCCTGGCCTCGCTCGTGGCGGATCAGGCGAATAGTCGCGGCGACGAACTCGGCTACCGCATTAAGGTTCCCGAGACCAACCTCGTCACTAACAGCAAGGTTTTCCCTGGGCGGACCCTAACCGCGCTGGCCTCGTCTCCGAGTGGCGTTTCCGTGCAGCTGACGACGTCGGCGTCGAAGGCTCTGAACCGCATTGCGTTCGCCGGTGCGAGCGAGTTCTTCGGAGACCAGGTCGATCTCTTCAATGCCGGACTTCTCCACGCGGGCGCGCACGCCGCCCGAGCCGATCTGCTCGGCCTGGG
>CAKMQM010000009.1:0-4314 GCA_927911615.1 uncultured Xylanimonas sp. | reverse complement strand
GTCGCCCTGAATGATCATGGTCGCGCCCGTCAGGATCGGCACGCCGCCCTTGTAGGTCAGCGGATCCGCGTCGAAGTCGCGCTGGACCTGCGGGTCGCGCGACAGGGGAGAGACCTCCATGTCGGAAGCGCCCTTCGCCACGACGAGGCCGGGGCGCAGCCGGGCGATTGGCAGCAGCCGGCGCGCCTGGGACGGGGAGACGTGGGGGAGGGGGCGCAGCGCGGGCGCGGACAGGACGGTGCCGCGCAGCCTCGTCGGGTCGAGGATCGTGGAGGCGGCCGCGATGATGCCGCCCATCGAGTGTCCGAACAGGAACAGGTCTGGCGTGCGCGCGTGGGCGAGGGCCGCCCGGCGCGCGTCACCGAAGTCGCGGATCAGCGCGCCCACGTCCACGCGGGCGCGGGGACCCTCGGAGGTCCCGTGGCCCGCGTGGTCGTAGTAGGCGACGTCGTAACCGGCGCGGGTGAGCGCGGAGCGCAGGTGGGCGTAGCGCCCGCAGTGTTCCGCGTACCCGTGGGCGAGGAGGACCGTCCCGAGGGGTGCCTCCTGCGCCGTCCGTTCGAACGAGACGTGCATCAGGCGAAGAGCTCCTGCACGCGGGTGATGCCCTCGACGAGGTCATCGTCGGCCAGGGCGTAGGAGAAGCGCAGGAAGCCGGAGGGGCCGAAGGCCTCGCCCGGAACCGCGGCGACCTCGACCTCGTCGAGGATCAGGTCGGCGAGCTCGCCCGACGTGTTGGCCACGCGGCCTCGGATCTCGCGGCCCAGCAGGCGCTCGACGGAGGGGTAGACGTAGAACGCGCCCTTGGGGGTGGGAACGTCGAAGCCGTCGATCTGGCGCAGCATGTCAACGATGAGGCGGCGGCGACGGTCGAAGGCGACGCGCATCTCGTCCACAGCGTCCAGGGAACCCGAGACAGCGGCGCGCGCGGCCTCCTGGGCGACGTTGTTGACGTTGGAGGTCAGGTGCGACTGGAAGGACAGAGCGGCCTTGATGACGTCGGAGGGGCCGATCATCCAGCCCACTCGCCAGCCGGTCATCGCGTAGGTCTTGGCAACGCCGTTGAGGATCACGGACTGGTTAGCCAGCTCGGGCACCAGCTTGACGATGTGCGCGCTCTGCGCGTCCTCGTACAGCAGGTGCTCGTAGATCTCATCGGAGATAACCCAGATGCCGTGCTCGAGGGCCCACTGGCCGATCGCGGTCAGCTCCTCGGGCGTGTAGACGCTGCCCGTTGGGTTGGACGGCGAGCACATGAGGAGGACCTTCGTGCGAGGCGTGCGCGCGGCCTCGAGCTGCTCGACGGTCACCTTGTAGTCCTGGTCGGCGCCCGCGAACACCTCGACGGGGTCGCGCCGGCGAGCTTGACAACCTCGGGGTACGTGGTCCAGTACGGGGTCGGCAGGATCGCCTCGTCGCCGGGGCCCAGCAGCGCGGCGAAGGCCTGGAAGACGGCCTGCTTGCCGCCGTTGGTCACGACGATGTCGGCGGGGGAGACCTCGTAGCCGGAGTCGCGCAGGGTCTTTTCTGCGATTGCCTCGCGCAGCGCCGGGAGGCCGGCGGCGGGCGTGTAGCGGTGCATCGCGGGGTTGCGCGCGGCCTTGACGGCGGCCTCGACAATGTAGTCGGGCGTGGCGAAGTCGGGTTCGCCGGCGCCGAAGCCGATCACAGGGCGGCCGGCGGCCTTGAGGGCCTTGGCCTTCGCGTCTACGGCCAGGGTCGCGGACGGGGTGATGGCGTTGAAACGATCAGAGACACGGGTGCGAGGAGTATTGGTCACCCCTCCATGGTCCCACGTCGCGCGCGCGTGTGTGGCGGAGAGCGCACACGATGCGTGCGTGGGCTACCTCTCATTTGCGAGGTCGGGGCTGGTATTACGCGGCATGCGACCCGCCGGCGCGCATCTCGGTTGGACAAAGCGCCGCCTTATCCACTAATGTTCGTCAGGCAGGTTTTCCTGCGTAGGGCAGTGGCGCAATTGGTAGCGCACCGGTCTCCAAAACCGGCGGTTGTGGGTTCGAGTCCCGCCTGCCCTGCGGATTAGGCTGATCATTTTCGTAGGAGGATTCCCATGGCCGATCGTGTTGCCTCGGACGCTGAATCCTCGCGCCGAGATCGCACTAAGAACGAAGCTACCCGCAAGCGTAGCGCCGCCACCAAGGAGCAGACGAAGCGTCCTGGGTTCTTCGGTGGCATCTGGCTCTTCTTCAAGCAGGTCATCGACGAAATGAAGAAGGTTACCTACCCCACGGCATCCGAAACCTGGACGTACTTCCTCGTCGTCGTTGTGTTTGTCGCCGCAATCATGCTTTTCGCTGGCCTACTCGACTTCGGATTCGGTAAGCTAAGTGCATTGATCTTCGGCTGAGACCGACGAACCCGCCCGCAGGACACTGCAGGCGGGTTTCTTCTACGGTCCGGCCCTATTTGCAGGAGGGAAACGTCGTGAGCGACGAAAACTACACCGAGGAACAGGCCTTCGAGGAGCACCAGGAAGAGGTCCAGCAGGAGACCACCGAGGCGCTGGCCGACGGAGCCGCCCAGGAAATCGTTGACGAGGTGGCCGAGGAGGTCGCCGAGAAGGAAACCGAATCGGACGACGAGGCCCCTGCCTCGACCGAAGAGGAAGCGATCGCCAAGCTGCGTCGCAAGCTCTACATGTCCCCCGGCGACTGGTACGTCATCCACACCTACTCCGGCCACGAGCGCAAGGTGAAGGCCAACCTCGAGCAGCGCATCACCACGCAGAACATGGAAGACTACATCTTCGCCGTCGAGGTTCCGGACGAGTACGTCATGGAGTACCGCGGCAACGCGAAGAAGCGCGTGCGCCACGTGCGCATCCCCGGCTACGCGATCGTCTGCATGGACTTCAACGAGGCCTCGTACCGTGTCGTCAAGGAAACCCCCGCCGTCACCGGCTTCGTGGGTGATCAGCACAACCCCGTGCCGCTCTCGATCGACGAGGTCGTCATGCTCCTGACGCCCAACGTCCTCGAGGAGGCCGCCGAGGCCGCCAAGGATCAGCCCGCACCCGTCCAGGTCGTCCAGACCCAGTTCGAGGTCGGCGAGATCGTCACCGTCACCGACGGACCTTTCGAGACCATGTCGGCCACGATCTCCGAGATCATGCCCGAGACCCAGAAGCTCAAGGTCCTCGTCACCATCTTCGAGCGCGAGACGCCGCTCGAGCTCGGCTTCGACCAGGTGGAGAAGCTCGAGCAGTGACATCACGCACCCGGACTTGGGATCAAGCCCGGAATCGCGTTATGATTCACTTTTGTGTGCGTAGGGCGCACTATGCCCACTGAAACCCAGTGAGCTGACGCCAAACGCTCCGCCCTGACCGACACCCGTCGGCCAGAACTTCAGAAGAAAGACCCGCATTCATGGCACCGAAGAAGAAGGTCACCGGCCTGATCAAGCTTCAGATCGCAGCCGGCGCCGCTACCCCCGCACCGCCCGTCGGCCCCGCTCTGGGCCAGCACGGCGTGAACATCGTTGAGTTCACCAAGGCTTACAACGCGGCCACCGAGTCGCAGCGTGGAAACATCATCCCCGTTGAGATCACCGTCTACGAGGATCGTTCCTTCACGTTCGTCCTCAAGACGCCGCCCGCCGCTGAGCTCATCAAGAAGGCTGCTGGCATCCAGAAGGGTTCCGGCACCCCCAACACCGTCAAGGTTGGTTCGATCACGATGGATCAGGCTCGCGAAATCGGCCAGTCCAAGATGGCTGACCTCAACGCCAACGACGTCGAGGCTGCGGCCAAGATCATCGCCGGCACCGCCCGTTCCATGGGCATCAACGTCGAGGGCTGACCTCAACCAACCCCCCCGTGGTAGGGCAGGCGCTGCCCGACACCCACGACTGCAAGGAGAAGAAGCAGAATGACCAAGCGCTCCAAGAGCTACCGCGCAGCGGCCGAGAAGGTCCACGCGGATGTGCTGTACACCCCCTTCGAGGCCATGAAGCTGGCCAAGGAGACCACCGTCACCAAGTTCGACTCGACCGTTGAGGTCGTCTTCCGACTGGGTGTCGACCCCCGCCAGGCGGACCAGATGGTCCGTGGCACCGTTTCCCTGCCGCACGGCACCGGCAAGACCGCCCGGGTCTTGGTCTTCGCCGTTGGTCCGCGCGCTCAGGAAGCGATCGACGCAGGCGCCGACGAGGTCGGCGGCGACGAGCTCATCGAGAAGGTTGCCAAGGGCTACACCGACTTCGATGTCGCCGTTGCTACCCCCGACCTCATGGGCAAGGTTGGCCGCCTCGGCCGCGTCCTCGGCCCCCGTGGCCTCATGCCGAACCCCAAGA
>CAKMQM010000008.1:0-7522 GCA_927911615.1 uncultured Xylanimonas sp. | reverse complement strand
CCCCCTCGCTCATCATGACAGATCGTTCCCGGCGTCGCCGAAGACGGCGGTCTGGGAACGATCCACGCCGAGGAAGCGCTGCAGGTCGCGCACGGCGCTGCCCTTGTCGACGCCTCGGATCTGCAGGTCCGCCCAGTTCGCGCCGGAAATCGCGTACTGGTGTGTTCCGGCGAAGTTGGCCAGGGTGGCCTCCGCGAGCGCCTCAACCGGGCCAAGGACGAAGACAGCGAGCTTGACGATCGCGTCGTCGATCTCGCCGGCCTCGATCCCGTCGATGATGGCGATCTGATCATCCACGCGCTTGGTGCGGTGGTAGTAGGGCAGAACACCATCGACGAAGCGGTCATCGGTGCGCTCGACGTAGGCGAATTGCTTGCCGCACATAACCAGGCCTCCGTCGATCCCGTCCGGACCCGAGGTGGCCTCGCGGACGAGACGGATGACCTCGCGCACCGTGGGGGTATCCACCGGGTGGGAGGAGACCTCGACGCCGTCGCGCATCACGATTCCGCCGTTCTCGCCGATGACGGTCATGCCGGAGCGCCCGGGAAACATGTCGATGAGGGTCCACACCTGGCGGCCGGACGCGGGAGCGAAGGTGACGCCGCGCGCGTCCATCTGGTCGAGCAGGTCGTCCATGCCGGGCGGGAAGTTCTTGTCGTCATCCAGCAGGGTGCCGTCCATGTCGACGGCGGCCAGGCGCAGGTCGGCGCCCGCGTAACGCGCGGGGTCAGTGGGGGTCATCATGGGTCCATTGTGCCCGACGGGAGGCGCGGGTGCTCGCACCGGGGACGAGGCCGGGGCAACCTCACGCTGCCTCGTTCGGTACGAGCATGGTTACCCTGAGCGCTCCTGATCCCTCTCTTTGCCCTTCTCGAAGAGGCGCACGAGGAGGGCGCACAGGAAAGCAAGCAGGCCGAACGGGGCGACGAAGAGCAGCGCGGAGAGGAAGGCCAAGTGCATGGCGACTGCGGGAGGGTTACTGTCCACGTCAAAAAAGCTGGCGAGCCAGGCCAACGGCGGCAGGTACAACATACTTCCGGTGAGGACGAAACCCAGAATGACGCAGACGCGCACCACACTCGAACCCCGGCGCTGTTTCTCGCGGATCAACTCGCCCGCGTTGTCCGCAGACCCATCGGCTAGCTTGGCTCGCGCCACCTCATCGGCGGCCTTTCTCTCACGGCTTTTCGTTGCCGTGACATCGACGGCTAGCGCCAGGAAGGTGACAAATAGGACGGGGGCAGCAAGCAGAAGAAATCCGACGAGAAACACGACACCTCCAGATGATGGAACCGAGGCCGTCACGACCCTCCGTTACATTCGGGGGACGTCGAGATCGTCTCAGCGCCACCACCATAGCGCAGCGGCGGCGGGGGCCAGCACGGTGACCACGAAAGCACCGACGCACCTACGTTCGCACGCCGCATCGGACCGTTTCGCTATATGTCGAGACTACCGATAGCAAACATACTCAGCCTCACAAGAATGTAGCCAATGACCATGATCACGGGGGGAACGACGTACATGCGCGCCGACTCTGCATGTTGTCGACGCGCTGCCTGCACCCACATAACCCACTCGGCAATTCCGACGCAGTATGCAAGGAACACCGCCGGCAGACCAAAAAGCATGCATGGGATGAGGAGAAGACCCGGAAGCCAATACGAACCATCGCCGTTATCCGAGTGATCTCCAGGCTCTAAATTAATCAGGAATGTCATGACGCTCGGAGCAAGAAGAAGGAGCAAGCCAATGACAGCAAAGATGATCCAAATTTTGGGAACCCACGGCTTCTTTGGAAGAGGTTGTGTCGGCGGTGGTTGCAACACCATTGCCTGTTGCGGCCAAGCAGGATTAGGCAACACACCACGAGGCACCCCATCTTGCGTGAGACCGGTGGTCGCCACCCCGGCAGGCATCACATGTTGGTCTTTTTCATCCATCACCAAACCTCCTCGTTCGCAATGTGAATGAATCTAACTAGAACCACCAAAGCGCAACGGCCGCGGCAAGCAGCATCGCGACCACGAAAGTACCGATGCGCGAAAAGCGCCGCGCACCCATGGACAGGGAGCATCGGGTCGAGGCGGATAGGGAGAAGATCTCCTCGTCGAGCTCGGCTCGCGCGCGCACGCTCGGGCGCACGGCGGGCGGATACGAGGGCGGCGCGGGGCGCCGGCGACGCGCGGCTGGCCTGGTGACCTGCGCTCCTCGCGCGGCCCCACCGACCCCCTCCGCGTGCGAGTACTGGGAAGGCGAGCGGTACACGATGTCTCCATCGACTATTGCGGTGTGAATGGCGCAATCCTAGCACCCGTGAGGCGCGCGTCACATACATTTGATTTCTTCAATTTCAAACAATTTGATCGGAGTCGCAAACCAACAAACAGCTTGCGCCCCCTTGCAAAATAAGCTGCCCGTCACACCATATGTTAGGCTGGCCCCGTTCGCTCAAAGCACCGAACGACCCTACTTCGAGGAGGAATCATGAGTCTGGAAGATCTGGCCAAGAAGGCTGAAGAAGGCTTCGAGAAGGTCGTTGACGCGGCCAAGGAGAAGGCTGAAGAAGCCAAGGACAAGCTCGCCGAGCTCGCTGGCGACGCCAAGGACAAGGCAGAAGACGCCAAGGACAAGGCAGCGGAGGCCGCCGAAGACGCCAAGGACAAGGCAGCGGAGATCGCCGAAGACGCCAAGGACAAGGCAGAGGACGTCAAGGACAAGCTCGAGAAGTGAGCTACCAGAAGGGGGGGCGAACCAAGAGGTTCGCCCCCCCTTCTCCATGCACTCGCGCCCCCGACGGTTTTACATTCGCCCGTAGCTCGGACCACGCGACTGGCGAAGAGCGCTCTACTCCCGCCCCTCGCGCACACCCGACAGGATGCGACGGCGCAGCGGGACGGTCGCCTCGGAGGCAACGACGATGAGGACAACACCGACAAGAGCGGACACGAGCGCAATGAGGACCCCCTTTCCCGCACCCGCCGCAAGCATCGGTGACATGAACACCATGCCGAGCAGCATCGAGCCAACGATCATGACGAACGCGGGAATCGCGACCTCGAGGCGACGGCTGCGGTCCATGAAGCCGCGCGGGGAACCCATGTAGGACAGGGCGCGCACCTGGTCAGCAGAGTCGAGGACGCGGATCGACTGGTTGACCGCGGTCGACACAGCGCCCAGCACGAGGGTGATAGCGAAGGTGAGCAGCATGCCCCTGTTGATGTCACCGACGACGATGAGCGCGACCTCATCGGTTCTGTCCCCGCTCATCGAGATCGCGTCACTCGCGGGATACATGATGCCCACGAGGAACCCGACGAGGGCG
The DNA here is from genome assembly GCA_927911615.1 of uncultured Xylanimonas sp. GTDB lineage: Bacteria > Actinomycetota > Actinomycetes > Actinomycetales > Actinomycetaceae > Pauljensenia. The sequence goes on along the minus strand of CAKMQM010000008.1, from coordinate 4,194 downwards.
ACAGCCCCGAAGGAGCGCCACACGGCGCGCGGGTCGTCGGCCATGCGGCGCCCGGCCACCATCATCTGAGGGGTGCGCGAGGCCCGAGCCATGATGCGGCCCATGAGGCTGATCGACCAGACGCCCACCAGGTTGACGATGAGGAAGATCGCGCCCATGAATCCCATGAACACGGCCATGCCGATAGCAGTCCCCAGGTTCATTGCGAGGGTGCCGACGCTCAGCCACACCACGAGGAGAACCAGGCCGAGGACGGGGCCGACCGCGCTCACGCGGCCCGCCTGCGTGCGGCGCGCGACGCCCAGGGGCGTGATCGCGACCTTGCGCATGGCCAGCCACGAGGACAGGGCGGCCAGGACGATCATGGCGAGCCCCTCGACGAGGAGGGCCACAACCCCCACCCACATCTCACCGGCCCCCATCGGACGGCCCTGGAAGGACAGCGCACCCCACGCGGGCAGCGTCACGGCGTACAGGATCGAGCCGACGACGACACCGACAACCGCAAACACGCAGGTTTCGAGGATGCAGGCAAGCTTCGTCTTGCCCGGCGCGAGGCCGACGAGGCGCAGGACCGCGAGGTCGCGCTCACGCCGACTCATGCCCAGGCGCGCAGCCGCTGCCCCCATTGAAATGATGGGGACGATGAGCAGGGTGGCCGCGAAGTACGCAAGCATCACGTAGAAGGACGCCATCCCGTCGAGGCTTGAGGGATCGTCGGCCGTGGCGGACGTGGCCGCGACGGCGGCTCTCGCCCCGAAGGCCATGACGCCGCCGGTGACCGCGAGCAGGAACGCGTGCGGCAGGGCAAAGGCCGCGACCGTGAGGACGGACGTCGCCCGGTCACGCGACCGCAGGAGTGCTCCGGCGGCGGTACGTACCGCGCTCATCGGGCCACCCCCTGGTTGGGGGTTCCACTGCCTCGTGCCTCGAGGGAGATGCGGCCGTCGCGCACGTGGATCGTGTGCGGCAGGCGCGCGGCAACGGCGGGGTCGTGGGTGACGAGGACGAGGGATGCGCCGGTGGAGGCGCAGGCGCTCGTCAGGAGGGACATGACCTCTCCGCCGGTTGCCTGGTCGAGAGCGCCCGTGGGCTCATCCGCGAAAATCACCGAGGGATTGGTGGCGAGCGCGCGCCCGATCGCGACGCGCTGAGCCTGGCCGCCCGAGAGCTGGCCGGGGCGGTAGGGGCCGGCACCGTCGAGGCCGAGGTTCGTCAGAATCTCGCGTGCACGAGAGATGGCCTGCGATTTCGGCGTTCCCGCGAGCATGAGGGGCATCGCGATGTTCTCTTCCGTGGGCAGCTCGGGCAGAAGCTGGCCGTCCTGGAACACGAAGCCGAAGCGGCGCAGACGCAGGTTAGAGAGCACCCGCTCCGACATGGTCGTCATCTCTTCGCCATCCAGGGTGATGGACCCTGAGCTGGGGCGCAGCACGCCCGCCAGGCAGTGCAGGAGGGTGGTCTTACCGGAGCCCGAGGGGCCCATGATCGCCACCTGCGTGCCCTGGGGGAGTGTCAGGTCGACGCCTGCCAGGGCGTGGACGGGCGTGTTCCCACGCATGTATGTCTTCGTCAGTGCTCGGGTCACCAGACCCGCCGTGTCGTGTGTCATGTTTGAACGATAGGCCCGCAGCCCCGCGCGTTTCTATGAGGGGCTGCCCTGGTCACCCCCTGACTCATCCCCGACATTGACGCCGCAGTTGCTACGTTTGACGCATGAGCCGCACCCTGGATCCCCTCGCCGCCCAGCTGCTGCTACGCGCCTACGCGCGGGCCACGAACATGCTCATCGCGGGGCGTTCCTTCGCGACGGACGACCCGGCGTTGGCCGCCCTGCTGCGCGCGTTCGGCGCCCACGTGCGCCCGATTGCCGAGGCCGAGGGAACCCCGGCCTCGTCCCCGGTCGTCTTCGCGCTCGAGGAGGACGCGTCCCCCACGCCCGGAGTGATCACGGTCCTGGCGCCCGGAGGCACTTTCCGCGCCGTCATCGCCCCCGACGGGCGCACAATCACGGGCCCCGGCGACGAGGGGCGCATCGAGTGGGCGCGCACCCACATGCCGGTCACCGAGGCGGCGGCACGCGCCCTGGCTCCCCTGGTGGCGGGCCGAAGCGTGGGGCTGTCCCTCGTCCTGGAGCCGAAGACGGCCGCCCTGGCCCTCATGCTCTCCGAGGCCGGGGCACGCGTGAGCGTCTTCGGCTGGGCGGCCGAGACTCGCGAGGACGTCGCGGCCCGCCTACGCGACACCGGCATCCCCGTCTTCGCGGACTCGGCAGCCTCCCACGAGCGCGAGTGGGAGCTCGCGCGCGAGTTTTTGACCCAGCGCAGCGAATTCCTGCTGGATGACGGCTCCCACCTGATCCGCCTGGCGCACGATACCCAGCGCTGCCCGGGTGTCCTGGACGCGCTGGTTGGCGCGGCGGAGGAGACCACCTCGGGGCTGCGCCCCCTGCGTACTTTCGATCTACGCATTCCGGTTATGGCCTCGAACGATGCGCGTTCAAAGACCCTGTTCGACAACGCCTACGGGACGGGTCAATCGTGCTGGACGACGATCCTCGACCTGATCGACCCGCGCGGCGTCGGCGCGCCCGTGGCGGGCATGAGCGTCGTCGTCATCGGCTACGGCGACGTGGGTCGCGGCTGCGCGCGCTTCGGCGCGGCACTCGGCGCACGCGTGACCGTCGTCGAGCTGGACCCCGTGCGCGCCCTGCAGGCGTCGATGGACGGGTTCGACGTGGCCTCGCTGGAGGAGGCAGCTGCGAGCGCCGGCATGCTGATGTCCGCGACGGGCGAGCGGGCGACGATCCCACTGAGCGCGCTGGAGGCGGCGCCCGAGGGTGCGATCGTCACGGTCGCCGGCGGCGTTGACGGGGAAGTATCCATTGACGAGGCCGTGGCCGCCTCCTGGGTCATGGCTGAGTCGGGCGATCCCCACGTGCAGACCCTGACCAGCCCCTCCGGCAAGACGCTACGCATCCTCGAGCGCGGGGAGGGCATCAACTACACGGCGGGCGAGGGAAACCCCATCGAGATCATGGACATGAGCTTCGGCGTGCAGCTGGCGTCCCTGCGCGAGCTCCTCACCCACGAAGGCGAGCTATCCCCCGGCCTGCACGACCTGCCGCGCGAGGCGGACGACGCGGTGGCCGCAGCAGTGCTGGGCGCCCTGTCCCTGTCGTAGTTGCAGGTCACGTCCACCGGCGGGCGGGTGCGCCCACCCCACTTCTACACTGTTAGTCAGCGTCCCCCACTGAAAGGTCCCCCATGAGCGACGTGGTCGTCTGGTCAGCCGGCATGGTCATCCCGATCACCGCCCCCTCGATCCTCGACGGCGCTGTTGCCGTGCGCGACGGGCGCATCGAGCACGTGGGAGCGCGCGACTGGGTCATTGAAACGCTCACGCAGCGCGGCCTTCCCTTCACCGAACGCCACTTTGACGGCGTGCTGCTCCCCGGCCTCGTCAATGCGCACACGCACCTGCAGTACACGGGCATGGCGTCCGTGGGCGCGGGGCAGTACCGCGGTTTTGACGACTGGGCGCGTGCCTTCGACGAGGTCTACGACGCGGGCGGCCTGGACTGGGGAGGCGACGCGGCCGCGGGCGCGCGCCTGCTCCTGGCCAGCGGCACGACCGCCGCCGCCGACGTGGTGACGGACGCAGCCGCGGCCTCGGCCCTGCACGACGCCGGGCTGCACGGCGTCGCCTACTGGGAGGTCATGGGCTGGTCGAACGAGGAGTGGCGGGCCCAAGGCGAACGCGAGGTCTCCGCATCCCTCGACGCCATGCCGACCCCTCCGGCCGTGGGCATCTCCCCGCACGCCCCCTACTCCCTCGACGCCGAGCCGCTGCTAGACCTGCCCGACATGGCCAGGCGCCGCGGCATGCGCATCCACATCCACCTGGGCGAATCCCACTCCGAGGCCGAATGGTCCGAGACGCGCACGACCGCCCTGGCCGACCTGTGGAAGAGCGAGCACTCCTCGTCGTTCACGGCGATGCGCTCGCGCGGTGGCGGCTTCTCCTCGACGCAGTTCGTCGACCAGCTGGCGTTCTTGGACCCGACTGCCACGTCGCCCACGGCGTGTACATGCGCGCCGACGACCGCCGGCGACTGCGCGCCCGCCAGACGGCAGTGGCGCTGTGCCCGCGCTCGAACCGCGTGATCGGCCTGGACGCGCCGCCCGTCGGCGC
>CAKMQM010000007.1:0-4383 GCA_927911615.1 uncultured Xylanimonas sp. | reverse complement strand
CCTGGGCCTACTGGTCGCCTCGGAATGTTCCGGGGCGTTCACGCTATCTGCGGCGCGCGCCGCGTTGGAGGTGCAGCATGGATCCTCGTTTTTCTCGCGCGTACGGTGCCCTGGCGGGCCTGGCGCTCGGAGACGCGCTGGGCATGCCCACACAGGAGATGTCCCCGGAACAGATCCGCGCGGTGTACGGGCGCATTACAGGACTCGTAGACGCTGACGCCTCCCAGCCCTACGCGCCGGGGATGCCGGCCGGGTCGACGACAGATGACACGGAGCAGGCACTGCTGGTTGCTTCCCTCCTGGTACGAGGCCGGGGCACTTCCTCGGGTCGCGTGGCCCTGGACGCGGGCGAGTTCGCCCACGCGTTGCTGGCCTGGGAGGATTCGATGATCGCGCGCGGGTCGCTTGACCTGCTGGGCCCCTCCACGAAGGCGGCGCTCGAGCGCGTGCGCGCGGGCGAGGACCCGCTGAGCGTGGGTGGGGCGGGGACCACGAACGGCGCGGCGATGCGCGTCACCCCGATCGGTATCGCGATGTCGACGGCCGATCCCGAGGCCTTTGCGGATGCCGTCTGGTCGTCCTGCCAGGTCACTCACGCGACGCGCCAGGGTTTCCAGTCAGCTGCCCTCGTGGCAGCCGCCGTGTCCATGGGTATCGACACCGCGCGTTCAACGACCCCGGATCTGAGGGGCCTGCTATGGAAGGCCCTCTCCTACGTCGATTCACTGCCCGAGCGCGGAGCGTGGACCCCAGACCCGGACGTCGTTGCCGCGACGCGCAGGGCCATGCAACTGGTCGCTAACCCCGCGTCCTCGTCCCTAGAATGCCTCGTCGAGCAGGTGGGCACGTCCGTAGCTTCGGCGCAGGCGATACCCATGGCATTTGCGTTGCTCGCGCGAGACCCCTCCCCGCAGGCGCTGCTGGACGCCGCCAACATCGGCGGCGATACCGACACGATCGGAGCAATCGCGGGCGCGATCCTGGGAGCGGCCGTTGGGGTCGAGGTTCTCCCCGCAGACAGCCTCTCGATGATCGAGGAGGTCTCTCACCTCGGCCTGTCCAGCGTCGCCGGGGATCTCCTGGAGCTGCGCGATCAGGCGCTTGTCGGGCGCCAGGAGGAGTCTCCCACGAGTGCTTCGCCAGCTGCCGATCCAGAGGCCGACACGTCGCCGGAGGAGCCAGCCCCCGCCTCGTCGCCCACCTCCCCTGCGGGACGGGTGGTCCTCATGGGCCAGATCCTCGTGGACCTCGCCGTGCGCGGCGAGGCGCTGCCCACGCCGGGCGGCGACGTGTGGGCCATCGACGAGGGAATGCACGTGGGCGGGGGCTTCAACGCCCTCGTGGCGGCGCGGCGCATGGGGGCCGAAGCCGTCTCCCTCAGCCCAATCGGGGAGGGGCCCTACGCCTCGCTCATCCAAGCGGCGCTCGAGCGCGAGGGGATCACGGACCTCGGGCCTCGCATCGCGGGCATTGACAACGGGTTCTGCATCGCGTTCACGGACCGCACGGGCGAGCGCACCTTCATCTCCACCAAGGGCGCCGAGACGATGGCACCCGCGAGCGCGTGGGCGGACTTCGTGCGCGCGATGAGCCCGGGCGACGTGCTCTACATCGACGGCTATCTAATGGATCACCCGGCCAACCGTGAGGCCGCGGAAGCAGCGCTGCGCGTCCTGCCCAATGGCGTGCGTGTCGTCCTGGACGTCTCCCCCATCATCGGCATCCCAGACGCGTTGCCCTCCGACGGAATCATCGTGTCGATGAACCACAGGGAGGCCCAGGAGATCGCACACCAGAGAGGTGACGCGAGTGTCCGTGACCAGTGCAAACAACCTCGCGAAGCAGCGCGCGCGATGCTCGGCCTGCTGGGCCGTCCCGTTCTCGTCCGTGCAGGTGCCGAGGGCGCTTATGTTGGCAGGCCCGCACAGCCGGCAACGAACACCGCCGCGAATGACGTGACCGCGATACCAACACCAAGGGTCGAGGCGATCGACACGAACGGCGCGGGCGACGCGCACTCCGGAGTCCTGGCGGCCGCACTTGCACAGGGGATCCTCCTAGAGAGGGCGCTCCTGCTAGCCAACTGCGCGGGTGCCCTGTCCACAACGGTCGTCGGCCCGGCCTCGTGCCCGACGCGCGAGGAGATCGAGGCCGCAGCGGACGCGCTGGAGGCACGCGCAGACGGGGAGTGAGCTCGGTCGAGGCGTTTGCGCGTCAGGAGCAGTGCCCACCAGTGCACATGTACGCACGTCAGCCCCTGCGACGTGCGAGATGTGTCAAATATTCAACCGCGTCGCCTATTTTGCATCCCCAAGGGTACACAATCGCATCATGAGGACTAGCGACACCCGGGACCGAGGCGGAATCGTCGGCGGGGCGCTCACGGTTGCCCTGCTGATCACGCTGGCCGTGCAGAACGCCGTGCCCCCGATGGCGACCGATATGTACTCGGCCGCGTTCCCGCAGATCACGGCAGACCTGGTGACGAACTCGACGATGCTCGGGTTCACGCTCACAACCTTCTTCGTGGGCTACGCGACCGGCCAGGTCCTGGGTGGCGCTATCTCGGACCAGATCGGGCGCCGCCGCCCCATCATCGCGGGTGGCATCATCGCCCTGGTCGGTTCCATGATCTGCGTGTTCACGCCCAACATCTGGGTACTCCTCGTGGGCCGAATCTTCCAGGGCCTCGGCGGCGGCGTCGCCTCCTCAGTGGCACGCGCGATCCTCGTCGACGTCGCGCACGGCAAGACGCTGGCGCGCGCAATGAGCCTCATCCAGGCGATCGTCGGCTTCGCGCCGATGCTCGCCCCGGTCCTCGGCGCGTTCATCATCACGCACGCGACGTGGCGGGTGATCTTCTGGTCGCTCGCCGGATTCACGCTGCTCATGGCGGCCCTCGCATGGTTCCTCGTGCCCGAATCACTGCCCGAGGAGCGCCGCCACCCCGGCGGTATCCCCCGGTTCTTCCACGGCCTCGTCCAGGTCGTACGAATCCGCCCGTTCGTGGGCTTCATGCTGACCAACGCGTTCTAGAGCTTCTGCATGTTCGGCTACATCTCGAACGCCACCTACGTCCTGCAGGGCCGCTGGGCCTGTCCCCCATGGCTTTCGCGTGGGTGTTCGCGTTTAACGCGCTGCTGTCGACCGGATTCGCGCTGGTCAACGTGCGCCTGATCTCGCACTTCACGCCGCGCACGCTCATCATCACGGGCCTCACGATCGCCGCGACCGGCGTGGTGACGCTGGCGATCTCGACGTTCGTCCTCGACCTGCCGCTGATCCTCACGTGCGTGGGCTTCGCCCTCATCATGACGGCGACCGCGTTCATCTTCGGCAACTCGGGCGCGCAGGCCATGAGCGAGGCGCGCGAGCACGCGGGCACGGCCTCGTCCGTCATGGGCGTGTTCCAGTCGATCGCGAACGGCATCGCCGCTCCCCTGGCGACCTCGGGCGGCGACAGCGCCGTGCCGATGGTGCTCGTCATGATCGTCGGCTCGGCCGGCGCGTGGTTCGCGTTCTGGGTGATCGCCCGCGGCGGCAAGCACACACCGCGCCAGCTCAACCTCGACTGAGGGGCTTCAACACCCCATCCACCGTGTTGCGGCGCCACCCGCGCCCGGCGCACCGGCATGTTCTGGATAGGTTGTGTGCTTCCGGATAGGAAATCCTCTTCTGGATAGGTTATTAAGCTATCCAGAACGCAATAACCTATCCAGATCCTCGCAACCTATCCAGATCGCGCACCTGATCGCGATGAGTTCAGCGAGCGGTGCCGCCCATTGCGACCGCCGCAGCGCCCTGACGGCTGACACCCACAGCATCTACAACCCGCATCCGGTTACTCCAACGCACCTAGGACAAAACCCATAGGAACCCCTCGAAAGGCCGACGTGCCCGGCTGTTGTTACAAACGTCGTCAAACCGCAGCATTTTTAACACGTCTCCGACCCCGCATGTTACAAACGTCGTCAATCTGCGAGCTAAAACGCCAGAAAAAGCCGATTTCGGGCTCGGATTGACGACGTTTGTAACAATGAGCGCTAAACCCCCTTGAAAAACGGCGTGGTTTGACGACGTTTGTAACAAAACGACGTGCACGAATCCCGCCACTGACGCGCACACTTCAAGCCTGAAGGCGATGAGGGGTGGTGTGACGACGTTTGTAACATCGCGACGAACACGCATCCCACCGTCAGCACATCGGCAGGCGTTAGGCCGCACTGACGCGCACCTGAGGATGGCGAGGATACACCGGCACAGAAAACCGGGAAAGCCACCCCAGCCGAAAACCCTTACTCGCGCGAGGCCAGCCAGACCGCGACCGACACCAGGACCAGGCCGATGAGTTCGAAGACGCCGGGGATCTGGCGGAGCATGACG
>CAKMQM010000006.1:0-18929 GCA_927911615.1 uncultured Xylanimonas sp. | reverse complement strand
CGGTCAAGGAGGAATGACGCAATGCTGTCGCTGTCGCGACTACCGTGGATGAACCTGCGCGGCTACCCCGTGCGGACGGGGACCCTGGTCTTCTTCTCCATGCTCATGACGATGACGATCTTCGGCGGAACGCTGGTCGTCCAAGGCATCGAACACGGCCTGCGCACGACTCAGTCGCGCCTCGGAGCCGACATCATGGTGACGCCCGACGAGGCCGACACCGACTTCGACGCGCAGACCTTCCTCGTCAACGCTGAACCGTCGTACTTCTACATGGACGCGTCCACGCGCGAGGCAGTCGCCGCCGTCGACGGGGTCGAGGCCGCCTCCTCCCAGCTCTTCCTCGCCTCGGCGAGGGCGAGCTGCTGCTCGGGCCGCTATCAGGTGATCGCCTATGACCCGGCCACCGACTTTACGATCCAGCCGTGGATGAACGACGCCGTCGGGCAGACGCAGCTCGGGGAGAATGAGGTGATCGTCGGCGCCAACGTGCTCGCCAACGACCCGGAGAACTTCCAGCTCTTCGACAACACCCTGCGGGTCGTCGGCCAATTCGACCCGACCGGATCAACCCTCGACAATGCGGTCTACATGAACTTCGAGACCGCGAAGAAGGTCATCGACTCCTCCCTGCGCAAGGGACTCAACAAGTACTCGACGCTCGAAACCGACCGCATCATCTCCTCGGTCATGGTCAAGGTCGCACCCGGATACGACGCCGAGGCCGTGGCCGCGCAGATCCGCGAGCAGGTCCCCGGCGTCTCGGTGGCCACGTCGACAAAGCTTGTCAGTGGCATCGCGCAATCACTGGAGGCGACTTCCCGTACGGTCACCACCCTCATCGCCGTCGCGTGGGGAGTCGGCCTGCTTATGATCACCCTCATGTTCGTCCTGATCGATCGTCGAGCGCAGGAGAGAATTCGCCACCCTCATCGCCGCCGGAGCGCACCGTCGGCTGGTCTCGCGCATCATCATCCGCGAGGCGCTTGCGGTCAACGCGCTCGGCGGCGTCGGCGGCATCGTCGTCTCCGGTGTCCTCCTCATGTCCTTCTCCGGCCTCGTACGCCAAAGCCTGGGAGGGGGATTCCTCGTCCCGTCGCTGCCCACTCTGGCGCTGCTCGCACTGGGAGCGCTCGCGTCGGTGGGCCTCGTCGCCCTCGTGTCCTCGTGGATAGCGCTACGGTACGTGACGACAATGGACGCCAGCCTGGCCCTCAAGGAAGGGGAATGACATGATCATCGAGGCAACGGGACTCACGAAAGAATTCGCCCGAGCCCGCGGGGGAAAGCGCCTCTTCACGGCCGTCCACCCGCTGGATATCGGCCTGGAGGAACGGCAGCTGACCCTCGTCTCTGGGCACTCCGGCAGCGGTAAGAGCACCCTGGCGAACATGCTCGCCGGCATCCTCACGCCCACGGCAGGGCACGTACGACTGGACGGCACGGACCTGTACTCGCTGCGCGACGAGGAGCTCTCGCGCCTGCGTAATGAGCGCATCGGCCTCGTCCCCCAGGGGCACACGGCCCTGCGAGCCCTGACAGTCCTTGACAACGTCTTGCTCCCCTCGATCCTCTACACCAGGACGAGGCGCCCGCGGATCGTGCCCGCGAGCTGCTGGCCGCCGTGGGCTTGGGTGACCTCGCCGATGCTGCGCCCACCGAGCTATCGGGCGGTGAGCTGCGGCGCATGGCGATCGCGCGAGCCCTCCTCATGGACCCGGCCGTCGTCGTCGCAGACGAGCCGACCGCCGGCCTCGATAGTGCGAACGCGACCGCCGTCCTTACCCTCCTGCGCGACGCCGCCGACCGGGGATCAGCCGTCCTCGTCGTCTCGCACGAGGCCGAGGCGCAGCGCTTCGCGGACCGCAGCTACGTCATGGAGGACGGCCATCTGCGCGCGAGCGAGTAGCTCAGCGTCCTCCGAACGCGTCAAATGTGAGAGGACCGACCTGCCCAACATGTCTCCCGATGCGGGCAAAGCGGTGCCAACGTGGCAGACTGGCATCATGAAGTCTTTGTACGAGAACCTCAGCGAACCCGCGCCCTTGGAAGATGGCGCACTGCGAGTGATCCCGCTGGGAGGTCTCGGCGAGGTCGGCCGCAACATGAACGTCCTCGAATACCGGGGCAAGCTCCTGGTCGTGGACTGTGGCGTCCTCTTCCCCGAGGAGACCCAGCCCGGCGTCGATCTGATCCTGCCGGATTTCTCTTGGATCGAAGAGCGCATGGACGACGTCGTCGGCCTCGTCCTCACCCACGGTCACGAGGACCACATCGGCGCCGTGCCCTACCTCCTCAAGCTGCGAGGAGACATTCCGATCTACGGATCCGACCTGACCCTGGCCTTCGTCGCACCCAAGCTGCGCGAACAGCCGCCTGCCCGACCCGAGCCTCAACGTCGTCGCCGAGGGCGACCGCCTCAGCGTCGGTCCCTTCGACCTCGAGTTCGTCTCCGTCACCCACTCGATCCCCGACGCGCTCGCGGTCTTCGTGCGCACCGATGCAGGCAACGTCCTCATCACGGGTGACTTCAAGATGGATCAGCTGCCGCTGGACCGCCGCCTCACCGACCTGCGCGCCTTCGCCCGCATGGGCGAGGAGGGCGTCGACCTGTTCATGGTGGACTCCACGAACGCGCTAGTGCCCGGATTCATCACGCCCGAGCGCGAGATCGGCCCGGTCCTCGACCAGGTGTTCGGCGAGGCCACGGGCCAGATCGTTGTCGCCTCCTTCGCCTCGCACGTGCACCGCGTCCAGCAGGTCATCAACGCGGCCGCCCATCACGGGCGTCGCGTGGCCTTCGTGGGCCGCTCGATGGAACGCAACATGCGCATCGCGGAAGAAAAGGGCTACCTGTCGATCCCCGAGGGCATCATCGTGGACCTCAAGGGCATCGGCGAGCTGCCGCCTTCCGAGCGCGTCTACATGGCGACCGGTTCGCAGGGCGAGCCGATGGCCGCGCTGTCGCGCATGTCGGTGGGATCACACCGCACCGTTCGAATCGAGCCGGGCGACATGGTCGTGCTGGCCTCCTCGCTGATTCCCGGCAACGAGAACTCCGTGTACCGCGTCATCAACGACCTGACCCGCCTGGGCGCGCGCGTCGTGTCGAAGGAGAACGCCAAGGTGCACGTGTCCGGTCACGCGAGCGCCGGCGAGCTCATCTACTGCTACAACATCGTTCAGCCCAAGAACGTCATGCCTATCCACGGCGAGGTCCGTCACCTGGTGGGCAACGGTCAGCTGGCCGTCAAGACGGGCATCGACCCGCAGAACGTGGTCCTGGCTGAGGACGGTGTGACGGTCGACCTCAAGGACGGCGTCGCGCGCGTGTCGGGCATCGTGCCCTGCGAGTACGTGTACGTGGACGGCCGCTCGATCGGAGAGATCTCCGAGGACGAGCTGGAGACCCGCCGCACCCTGGGGTCGGAGGGCTTCATCTCGATCTTCGCGGTCGTCGAGCACGACTCGGGCATGGTCCTGGCCGGCCCCGAGATTCGCGCGATCGGCATGGCCGAGGACGACTCGGTGTTCGAGGAGATCCTCCCCGACGTCACGCAGGCGCTCAAGGACGCGGCTGCTCCCGGCGGGCAGGACCCCTACGTCCTGCAGCAGGCGATGCGCCGCGTGATCGGACGCTGGGTTGCGCGACGCTTGCGTCGTCGTCCTATGATCGTTCCGGTCGTTACCGAGCAGTAGTCTGGCAGTCTTCATTGACGAGGCCCTGGCGCGCTGGGCGGTAGCGTGCGCTTGAAGGAAGGAATCTACGTGTCGGGTCGTTTTATTTCGACGCACTCTGTTGCGCTCGTGTTGCCGATGCACATCGCATACGTGCCGGAGCGCGGCGGATCCGTTCATGCGGATGCCGCCAGCTCGCGCCCGGGCGGCGGCTTCACGACCCTGTGCGCCGCTGCGGCCATGGGCGTGCCGACGGCAGCCGCGTCGCCGCTCGGCACGGGTCCGAACTCTTTCGCCGTTCGTCAGCAGCTGGTCGAGGCCGGCGTCGAGGTCCTGACCCCCGAACTGGTGGGTGACATCGGTGTTGTCATTCAGCTCATCGTCGAAGACGGGTCGATGCGTTCGGTCGTGACGGCGGGCGTCGAATCGGAGCCGTCGCGCGCTTCCCTCGGGAGCATTGAGCTGTGCGAGGGGGGACGTGGTCCACGTGGCCGCCTCTGACATGACGAGCGCGCACGCGGCTTCCGAGCTGAGCGAGTGGCCGCGTCCCTGCCGCCCTTCGTGACGCTCGTCGTCTCGGTGTCTCCGGCAGTCGCCCAGGTTCCCGTTGAGGCATGGGAAATGATCTTCCCCCGTGCTGACGTCGTGACGATGAACAGCTGGGAGGCGTCCACTCTCGCCGGCATTCTCGACGCCAACCGTCACGGCTCCACGATCCGCACCTACATGCGCCCGGACGCGGCCACGGTTCGCCGCGTGGGGGATCGGGGCTGCGAGCTGCAGAAGGTCGCGGATGCTCCCGTCATCTCGATTCCCGCGTTCCAGTCGCGTATCGCGGACACCGCGGGTGTGGGCGATACCCACATCGGAGAGATGTGTGCGGGCCTGGCCATGGGCTACGACCTGGAGACCGCGTGCCTCATGGCGAACGCGGGTGCCGCGCTGGCCATCTCCCACGAGTCGGCCCTGCCCGTTCCCACGCGCGAGCAGGTTGAAAACGTACTCGAAACCGGGGTTGTTACCAACATCCTGCGCTGATCTCGCGCGGCGCGCCTGGCAGAGTGGGGCCGCAGCGGGCGATATGGTGGAAGGATCATGGCACAATCGTCTCCACGCTCGTCGTCCGGTAAGGCTCCCGCGCGCCCGCGCACCAAGGGAGGCTCGAACAAGTCCGCCCAAGCGCCCCAGCCCGAAGCAACGCAGCCAGGCTTCCTGGCACGGTTCTTTTCCGCGCTCGGCCGCGCCGGTGTCGGTGCCGTGCGCGCGTGGAAGGCGACCGATTCGCAGGTCAAGCGTGACGCTGCGGCCTTCGTCGCGCTCGCAGCGGCCATCGTTATCGCGTTGCGCGAGTGGTTCCAGATTTCCGGCGAGGCCGGGGACGCGATCCACCACGCCTCCGCCGGCCTGTTCGGCATCTTCTCGGTCGTCCTGCCCCTCGTCCTGATCGCCCTGGCCGTCGAGCTCGTCTCCGCGCGATCCGGGCGATCCGCGCTGCCCCATCACGTGGCAGGCGGCATCGGTATCACCGCAGCGCTCACCGGCCTGGTCCATATCTCGCGCGGAAATCCCGCGATGGGCACCGAACCCGGCATTGAGGCGGCCGGTGGCCTGCTCGGCTGGTTCGTCGCACGCCCCCTCGCTCTGCTGCTGTCCGGCTGGGGTGCGGGCGCCCTCATGATCCTCCTCCTGGCCTACTCGATCCTGCTCGCCACGCGGACGGCCGTCGCCGACGTCCCCGCGCGCCTGCGCGACCTCGCCGCCCACCTCAGTGGTGAGCGCCCCGAGGGCAACGCTGAGGCCTCCGATCAGGCCGACGGCGATCCTGCCAAGGAAGCCCGCCGCAAGGCGCGCAAAGACCTCGCAGCGGGAGACGACGCCTTCCTCGACGAATACGACGGCGACGAGTCCTTCCGCAAGGCCACCGACACTGAGTCGGTGGGGGAGACACGCCTGCTGGAATCCGGCCCCATCGCTGCTCCCGCGGCCGCCCCGGCTCCCGCGCCCCGGCCTCGTGCCACGACGCCCGACGCGCCCACCGAGATGCTCACCCAGATGCGTCCCGCCGTGGCCCCCGCGCCCGCCCAGGTGCCCGCGCACGTGCCAGAGCCCGAACCGGAGCCCGAGGACGAGCCGGCGCCCCCGCCGATCACCGACGAGCCCGAGGGGGCCTTCCAGCCCAACCTCGACGACTCGATCAGCTACACCCTGCCGTCGGAGGACCTCCTGGTCTCCGGCCCGCCCCACATGACCCGATCCGCCGTCAACGACCAGGTCGTCGCGGCCCTGGGGCAGGTCTTCGCGGACTTCAACGTCGACGCGCGCGTCACCGGATTCTCCCGAGGTCCGACAGTCACCCGCTACGAGGTCGTCCTCGGCGCCGGCGTGAAGGTCGACAAGCTCACCAACCTGTCGAAGAACATCGCCTACGCGGTCGCCTCCGCCGACGTGCGTATCCTCGCGCCGATCCCCGGCAAGAGCGCCATCGGCATCGAGATCCCCAACGCCGACCGCGAAAACGTGGCCCTTGGCGACGTCCTGCGTTCCGCAGCCGCACGCCGCAACCAGCACCCGCTCGTCGTCGGCGTCGGCAAGGACGTCGAAGGCGGCTACGTCGTCACGAACCTGGCCAAGACCCCGCACATGCTGGTGGCCGGCCAGACCGGTTCCGGTAAGTCCTCCTTCGTCAACTCCATGATCACGTCGATCATGATGCGTGCGACGCCCCAGCAGGTGCGCATGATCCTCGTCGACCCCAAGCGCGTGGAACTCACGATCTACGAGGGCATCCCGCACCTCATCTCGCCCATCATCACCGACGCCAAGAAGGCCGCCGAGGCCCTCGAATGGGTCGTCAAGGAGATGGACGCGCGCTACGACGACCTGTCGGACTACGGCTTCAAGCACATCGACGACTTCAACAAGGCAGTGGCCGCCGGACAGGTTCAGGCCAAGCCCGGGTTGGAGCGCACGCTGCACCCCTACCCGTACCTGCTCGTGGTCGTCGACGAGCTCGCCGACCTCATGATGGTCGCCCCGCGCGACGTCGAGGCGTCGATTCAGCGCATCACGCAGCTGGCGCGCGCCGCCGGCATCCACCTGGTCCTGGCCACGCAGCGCCCCTCCGTCGACGTCGTCACCGGCCTCATCAAGGCCAACATCCCCTCGCGTCTCGCGTTCGCGACCTCCTCGCTGACCGACTCACGTACGATCCTCGATCAGCCCGGCGCCGAAAAGCTCATCGGCCAGGGTGACGCCCTCTACCTGCCCGCGGCGCCTCCAAGCCCATGCGCGTCCAGGGCGCTTGGGTCTCCGAATCCGAGATCCACCAGATCGTCTCCCACGTCAAGAGCCAGATGGAGACGCACTACCGCGACGACGTCGTGCCCGAAAAGAAGGAAGCCAAGGTCGCCGAAGACATCGGAGACGATCTCGAAGACCTGCTGCAGGCCGCCGAGCTCGTTGTCTCCACCCAGCTCGGCTCCACCTCGATGCTCCAGCGCAAGCTGCGCGTCGGCTTCGCCCGTGCCGGTCGCCTCATGGACCTGCTCGAGTCGCGCGAAATCGTCGGCCCCTCCGAAGGTCCAAGGCGCGCCAGGTGCTCGTCACCCCCGAACAGCTGCCCGAGGTCCTCGCCATGCTGCGCGGAGAGTCCGCCGGCATCGCCGAGCCCGAGCCTGAGCCCGCCCCTGCGCCCGCTCCGGCCGCTCCTGAGGCGGCACCCAGCCCGGCCATCGGTGCTGCGGCGGGGGGCGCGGAGGGGGCCCGGGCCTCGTCCGATCCTGCTCAATCACCCGCATCCGGTTACGAAATGGGCACGGCATCGGCCTGCGATTCGCGCGGCAGTGGGGTTGACCCGTACTCTGGTCATAACTTTGGTGGTTCCTCGCCCGACTGGGTCGACGAGGAGCCCGAGGACAACGAGGACGCTTGGCAGCTCACGGGCCGCTGAGCGGAAAGGAAACAGTCATGAGCGAGAACGTGTCGCGCGTGCAGCGAGACAGCAAGGTTCCCATGGTGAACCTGCCTAACGTGCTGACCGTTTTGCGTCTGGTCCTCGTTCCGGTATTCGTCGTTCTGGGCCTGCAAAGTCAGTCGTGGACCGCACTGTGGGCGGCCTTCGTCGTGTTCTCCGTCGCCGCGGTCACGGACCGTTTCGATGGGGAGCTCGCGCGCTCGTGGGGGCAGATTACCGACTTCGGTCGCATCGCCGACCCCATCGCCGACAAGGCCCTGACCCTGTGCGGCTTCGGCCTGCTGTCCTACCAGGGATATCTGCCCTGGTGGTTGACGATTCTCATCGCCGTGCGCGAGCTGGGCATCACCGCGATGCGCGCCTTCTTCCTGCGCCGCGGCGTCGTCGTGTCTGCCAACCAGGCGGGCAAGCTCAAGACCTTCATGCAGATGGTGGCCCTGGGGACCCTGCTGATCCCGTGGGCGCACTTCACGGCGATGAACGAGGCCAACGAGGGATGGGTGATTCTTCTTATTCGCCTTGGCCAGATTTTCGCGGGCGTCGCGCTTGCTCTGACGCTCTACTCGGGTGTCATGTACGTCATCGATGGCGTGCGCCTCATGCGCGGGGCGAGCACTGGCGAAGCCGTGGTCGGCGAGGCCGTGGCGGACTCGCACGACAACGATGCTCCGGAGGAGCCTGCGCCGTCGCGTCGCAGCACTGCGGGCCAGCACGTCCAGAGTTGAGTGCGAGTGACGCAACCCATAGAGTAATCGACTCGTCGTTGGAATAAGCATGAAAGTGCCCACGTTGTACGGGTATGAACGCAACGCGAGGAATGAAAGCGGAACGTCACAGCGTTTCGATGCACGAACTAACAATGCGTCCCTCGAAACAGAACGGCTACAGTAACAGTATGGAAAGACACTGAGCGAAACCCCGCTGCTGCGCAGCGAACTGGGCGATGTCCTGCGCGGCATCCGCCAGCGCCAGGGTCGAACCCTGCGCGAAGTCTCTTCGGAGGCCCAGGTCTCCCTCGGCTACCTGTCCGAGGTTGAGCGCGGCCAGAAGGAGGCCTCGTCGGAGCTGCTCGAGGCGATTACCTCGGCTCTGCGCGTGCCGCTGTGGTTCGTGCTGCGCGAGGTTTCCGAGCGCATGGCAATCATCGATGGTGCGGTCATTCCCGACGCGGTGCCCGATGACATCGTGCCCGTCACGCTGATTTCCTGACGCGTGAAGCACTCTGAGTTTTACGAGGCGGTCGAGGCGACCTTCGGGTCGGCCCTCGGCCGCTCGTATGTCTCCGACCTCTATCTCGCCTCGCTGGGGGCTACCGCGCGCGATGCGCTGTCTGCTGGCGTGAATCCGGACGAGGTCTGGGCAACCCTGTGTGAGGAAACCGGGCGCGAGGATGCGCGCTGGATTCATCGCGTGGATCCGCGTGAGCGGGGGCGCTGACCGACCCGGCTTGTCGGTGTGATCGATGTCCGTCTGATCGGTGGGCGGCGTGTCGATCGGCGGTCGAACATGTGTTCCATTTAAGCTTGTGGGCGACGACGCTCCGACGCGTGTCATCCACAGAGGTGATGCGCACGGGACGCAGATGACGATGGCCGGTCGCATACTCGTCATGTCGCCTCGGAGAGGGGTGGCATTCCAGGCCAGGACACCCGCAGGCCGGAGAGGCCGCAGACGAAAGGATCACCATGGCAGCTCGTAAAGCACCCGCCGCAAAGCCCGAGACCAACGATCGCAATAAGGCTCTCGAAGTCGCCCTGTCGCAGATTGATAAGCAGTTCGGCAAGGGCTCCGTCATGCGCCTGGGCGATGACAACCGCCCGCCCGTTCAGGTGATCCCCACGGGTTCTCTCGCTCTCGACGTCGCCCTCGGCATCGGTGGCCTCCCGCGCGGACGTGTCATCGAGGTTTACGGCCCCGAGTCCTCCGGTAAGACCACGGTCGCTCTGCACGCCGTCGCCAATGCCCAGAAGGCCGGCGGCAACGCGGCCTTCATCGATGCTGAGCACGCTCTCGACCCCGTCTACGCCCGCGCCCTGGGCGTCGACACGGACTCCCTCCTGGTCTCCCAGCCCGATACAGGCGAGCAGGCCCTCGAGATTGCCGACATGCTGATTCGCTCTGGTGGCATCGACATCATCGTCATCGACTCTGTCGCGGCGCTCGTGCCCAAGGCGGAAATCGAAGGCGAGATGGGTGACTCTCACGTCGCCTGCAGGCCCGCCTGATGAGCCAGGCCCTGCGTAAGATCACGGGCGCCCTGTCCGCGACCGGCACGACCGCGATCTTCATCAACCAGCTGCGCGAAAAGATCGGCGTCTTCTTCGGCTCCCCGGAGACCACGACGGGCGGTAAGGCCCTGAAGTTCTACGCATCCGTGCGCATCGACGTCCGTCGCATCGAGACCCTCAAGGAGGCCGGTGCTCCCGTCGGCAACCGCACGCGCGCCAAGGTCGTCAAGAACAAGATGGCCCCGCCCTTCAAGCAAGCCGAGTTCGACATCGTCTACGGCAAGGGCATTTCGCGCGAGGGTTCGATCATCGACATGGGTGTCGAGGCCGGTATCGTGCGTAAGTCCGGCTCCTGGTTCACCTACGGGGACGACCAGCTGGGACAGGGCAAGGAGAACGTGCGTCAGTTCCTCGTGGACAACCCCGAGCTGGCCAACGAGATCGAACAGAAGATCCTCGTCTCGCTGGGTATCGGCGAGGCCCCGGATCCGGACCAGGCGTCCCAGGACGTGCCCGACATCGATCCTGATGAGGACGCGGGCTTCTGAGTCGTGGTCCGCTACCTGGATCCTGAAGATCATCCCGAGCTGGGGGAGGAGCGTCGCCGGCGTTCCTCCCCGGGCGAGAGGCTCGCGCGCGCCCGCGAACGCAATGCGGCCCTGACGGGCACAGCGGCGATCGAGGCCGCGCGCGAGGTCGCCCTGCGCAAGCTAGACGCACGCGCATGTTCCCGCTCGGAGTTGACCAGCGCGATCGAAGGGCGAGGCTTCAGCGCCGAGATCGCCGCCCGCGTCGTCGACCGTCTTGAGGCCGTTGGTCTCGTCGATGATCAGGCGTACGCGGACGCGCTCGTCCGCTCGCGTTTTTCGGGGACCGGAGCGTCCGGTCGTGCACTGCGCGAGGTCCTTGTACGCAAGGGGTTGGACTCTTCGACGATCGAGCGTGCCCTGTCTCAGATCGATCGGGACGACGAGGCGGAGCGCGCGGCACAGCTGGTGGCTCGCAAGCGTCGCTCCCTTGCGGGCGTCCCGCGCGAGACCGCCTACCGTAGACTGAGTTCCATGCTCGCACGCAAGGGGTATTCGCCGTCTGTCGCGTCTGCCGCCGTGCGCGACGCCCTCGACACGTGGGGCGACGAGGATAGCGGTACCGAGGAGGCCTGGCAGTGGGGGACTGTGACCGCAGTAAGCGATGACGCGCTCGCCGACCTGATAGCGGATCTGACGCAGCGCGGCCTGACGATGGCGACGGCGGAGTCGCTGACCGGAGGTGGCCTCGTCGCGCGCCTCGTGGACGTGCCCGGCGCCTCTCACGTCGTGCGCGGGGGTGCGTGCACCTACGCGGTCGATACCAAGGCCTCGGTGTTGGGGGTCTCGGAGAGCCAGTTGGCGTTGACGGGTCCGGTGGATGAGCAGGTTGCTCGCCAGATGGCCCGAGGGGCGCGCGAGCTGTTCCACGCAGACATTGGCGTATCGACGACCGGGGTCGCTGGTCCGGGCCCCGCCGACGGTTTCCCCGCCGGTACTGTTCACATCGCCTGCGCTCATCCGGCGGGGGAGGAGCACCGCCTCCTGCACCTCGACGGTGATCGAGCGGCCGTGCGCGCGGGCGCGATCGATGCTGCTATCGCCCTGGTGCGTGACGTGCTCGACTTCGCCGGTGCGCAGGCGGGCGACTAGACTTCACTGCGATGAATACGATGACGCAGGATGGAGCCGCGCTGCCCCGCACCTACGCGGTGCGCACGCTCGGCTGCCAGATGAATGAACACGACTCCGAACGAATGGCGGGTCTGCTGGAGCAGGCCGGCCTCGTCCCCGTTGAGCAGGTCCCCGAGGCTGCCGCCCGCGCGACCGACGCTGGTGACATGGGCGCCGACGTCATTGTCATCAACACCTGCTCCGTCCGCGAGAACGCAGCGACCCGACTCTTCGGTAACCTCGGCCAGCTTGCTTCCGTCAAGCGTGCGCGTCCCGGCATGCAGATTGCGGTCGGTGGCTGTCTTGCCCAGCAGATGCGTGACGGCATCGTTGAGAAGGCCCCGTGGGTGGATGCCGTCTTCGGCACGCACAACATCGACGTGCTTCCGGCCCTCCTGCGCCGCGCCGAGCATAACCGCGCAGCCGCCGTCGAGATCGAGGAATCCCTTAAGGTCTTCCCGTCGACCCTGCCCACACACCGCGAGAGCGCGTATGCCGCATGGGTGTCCATCTCCGTGGGTTGTAACAACACGTGCACGTTCTGCATCGTCCCGCACCTGCGCGGCAAGGAACGTGACCGCCGCCCCGGTGACATTCTCGCCGAGGTGGAGGCTGTCGCCTCGCAGGGCGCTATCGACGGTGACCCTGCTGGGCCAGAACGTCAACTCCTACGGCGTCGGATTCGGTGAGCGCGGCGCGTTCGCCGACCTGCTGCGTGCCGTGGGCCGCGTCGAGGGTATCGAGCGCGTGCGCTTCACCTCGCCTCACCCCGCGGCCTTCACGGATGACGTGATCGCCGCAATGGCGGAGACCCCCACTGTCATGCCGAGCCTGCACATGCCCCTGCAGTCCGGATCGGACGCGATCCTGCGTCAGATGCGCCGCTCCTACCGTCGTGAGCGTTTCATGGGCATCCTGGAGCGCGTGCGCGCCGCTATCCCGGAGGCTGCGATTACGACGGACATCATCGTTGGCTTCCCGGGAGAGACTGAGGAAGACTTCCAGGCGACTCTCGACGTGGTCGAGCAGGCTCGTTTCTCCTCCGCCTTCACGTTCCTGTACTCGCCGCGCCCGGGTACGCCCGCCGCGGACCGCGAGGACCAGGTGCCCGACGATGTGGCGCTCGAACGCTACCAGCGCCTCATCAAGCTTCAGGAGCGCATCTGCGCAGAGGATAACGCTGCGCTGGCCGGGACCGAGGTCGAGGTCCTCGTCTCCGAGGGGGATGGCCGCAAGGATGGCGCCACGCACCGTATTTCGGGACGCGCCCGCGACAACCGTCTCGTGCACGTCGCCCTGCCCGAGGGGATGGCTAAGGCCGATCGTCCGCGCCCCGGCGACATGATCCGCGCGACCGTCACCTACGGTGCTCCGCACCACCTGATCGCCGACTCGGGCGCGCAGGGTGGCCTGTTCGAGGTACGCCGCACGCGCGCCGGTGACGCGTGGGAGGCCCGTCAGGCCTCGGACGAACCTGACAACACGGTGTCGCTGGGTATCCCCACGCTGCGTGTGGGCGCCCCGAGCTGACCCTGATCTGCACTGATGTGAGCCTCCCCGGGCGATGCGCCCGGGGAGGCTCATGCATGCCGGGGTGCCACGCGCGACGGGCGCTGCACGTTTGATCGTTTGTCTCAGTAACAAACGAGAAAATGTCTCACTGAAACATGCGTGTGACCCACGACTCCTGCGTTACTTTTGTGTTGTGGCGATCGTCACGACGACGAGGCGATCGACATGCGGGAGCACTCTCGGTAGTGCGGGTCGATTCGAGCCCCCCTATGCGACCCGTGGCCTCCCCGCGTACGCGGTACGCGCCGCGCCTTCGCATGTAGTCGGCGCACACTCCACCGAGAGTGCCCCGCTCCTCCCAGACGGAGGAACGGGGCACGATTCGTTTGATGCGCGGCTGGCGTTACTTGGAGGCCTCGGCCAGCAGGTCGGGCAGCTCCTGAGCCGCCGACAGGCCGATGATGAGGCCGCGGCGCAGCATCGCGTGAATCTGGCGGTCCGAGAGGCCCTCGCCCACGAAGAAACGCGAGGCGGCCACGAGGATCCACTGATCGCCGTCTTCGATCGGGATGACGGTGGGCTGGAGGTGCTCGGTGTTCCAGCGGTTGGCGACAGCCTGGAGGGACAGCTCGGTGTGGCCCTCGCCCTCGGGTTCGATGCGGGTTTCGATCTGCAGCCAGGGGGCGTCGACCGGCTCGCGGTGAATCTGGAAACGCACGTCCTCCAGCTGGGTGACGGCGATGAACTCGCTCGACCCGTGCGGCAGTCCGTCACCTTCGAGGACGTTCTCGATGCGAGCGATGCTCACCTCGGAAACCTCGGTGCCCCACTTGGCGGCGTATTCGTCGGCCTCCATCGCGGGGGAGGGAGCAGCGGGGGCGGGCGTGGCCTCGGGAACGGCCTCGCCGCCCTCGCCGAAGGTAAAGCTCTTCCACTCAGGCATTGGTGCCCTCCTTGGTCCACTGGTCGGGGAACATGATGTCGAGCTGGTTCATCATGGCGACTGCGGCCATGATGAACTGGGAGACCTCGGCGGCGACCTGGTCGTCCGTCGCGCCCACGACCCAGTTGAAGGTGTGCTGCAGGTGCAGGGCGATCGCGCCGGTCTCGGTCGTGCCGGAGGTGACCTTTGGCAGGTAGGTGGAGGCGTTGAGGCGACGCACCGCGGAAGCGATCTGATCGGCGTGCGAGGGATCGAAGAAACGCGGGTAGTCGGCGACGCCCTGGGCGGGGTGGCCCTCGGGGACAGCGATGCGGACGGTTCGGTTCGGCAGGATGGCCGCGACCTGGCCGGTGTTGGACACGAAGGGGATAAGCCCCACGGCCTCGACCGCTTGGGTGATCCGGTCGAGGGTGACCGGGAGAGTGTCAGTTGTGCTCATGGTCTTAAGACTAGCCGTTGTTGGGTGGTATCTGTGGGAGGCACCCGTACACTGGTGGCCATGGAGACATCGGTGAGGCGCGCGTCGGACGTCGTGTGCGCGGTTGTGGGGCCCACGGCCTCGGGCAAGTCGGATCTGGCCCTGGAGCTGGCCTGCGTGCTTCCGGGTGCATTGGGCGCGAGCGGCGCGGGCGAGATCGTCTCCGCGGACGCCCTGCAGCTCTACCGAGGCATGGACGTGGGGACGGCGAAGACCCCGGTGGAGGAGCGCCGCGGGATCGCCCATCACCAGATCGATGTGCTGGAGGTTCGCGACGAGGCCTCGGTGGCCGCCTACCAGAAGCACGCGCGAGCCGATGTGGCTGATATTCATGAGCGCGGGGGCGTCGCGGTGGTCGCGGGAGGCTCAGGCCTGTACCAGCGCGCCCTCCTGGACGTCATCGAATTCCCGGGCACGGACCCGGCCGTGCGCGCCCGCTTCGAAGAAGAAGCAGAGGGCCCGATGGGCTCGCGCGGCCTGCATGATCGCCTCACCCAGCTCGACCCGGTCTCGGCCGAGCGCATCGACCCGCACAACGCCCGCCGGATCATCCGCGCCCTCGAAGTCATCGAGCTGACCGGGCGCCCCTATTCGGCGTCCATGCCTCGCCACGAGTTCGTGGCGCCCTCGCTCATGGTGGCGCTGCGTCGCCCGATGGAGGAGCTGGACGAGCGCATTGCGGTCCGTACCCGCGCCATGATGGACGGCGGACTCATCGAGGAAGTGTGTGCCCTCATCGATGTGGGCCTGCGCGAGGCGAAGACCGCGTCCCGTGCCACGGGATACGCCCAGGCGCTCGCGGTCATCGACGGACAGATGAGTGAGGACGAGGCCGTGGAGTCTATCGCGCTGGCCACGCGTCAGCTGGCGCGCCGCCAGGTCAAGTGGCTGCGGCCGGACCCGCGCGTGCACTGGCTGGACGTGGAGAATTTCGGCTCGAACGAGGCCGTGGTGCGCCACGTTGTCGAGCTGACGCAGCGCGAGGCCGAGGCCGCCCTGGGACGCTCGTGACACGAACGGCGGCTGCACGCCCGGGAGACGGGGGCTACGGTGGAGCCATGATGAACACGCAGCTGCCCGCCCACGCCCGCGTCGTCAAGGCCCACGGTGCCGGTAATTCCTTCGTCGTCGCCACGGACCAATACGACGACTACGACCCCAGCGAGGTCGAGGTCGCGACGCTGTGCTCGCCGGCCTTCGGAATCGGTGCGGATGGCTTCATCCGGGCAGTCGAACGCGACGGCCTGTGGTTCATGGACTACCGCAACGCTGACGGCTCGAAGGCTGAGATGTGCGGCAACGGCGTGCGTGTCTTCGTCGACCACCTGCGCCGCGAGGGCCTCGTGGATCTGCCGGTTGGGCAGACGCTGGACGTGGCCACGCGCGGCGGCATCAAGCGCGTGACCCCCGAATCCGAGGACGAGGGGCAGGGAGCGAGCTACCGCGTCGACATGGGGCCGGCGGCCTCTCCGGCGCGCGAGACGATCGACGTGCGAGTCCCGGGCATCGACGGGGTGCTCGGCGGTATCTGGGTGGACATGCCCAACCCGCACACGGTTGTCGAACTTGCCGACGAGGAGACTCTGCGCGAGGTTTTCCTGCCCACCGTTGACGTCTCCCAGATCCCGCAGGCACAGCGGCCCTCTTACGATCCGGCGCCCCAGTCGGGGACTAACCTCGAGCTGGTCGTCGACCTGACTGAACCCGGGGCCGAGCGGGGGCACATCGCGATGCGCGTGCTGGAACGAGGCGTGGGGGAGACCCAGGCATGCGGTACCGGATGCTGCGCGGCGGCCCTCGCCACGGCACTGCGTCGCGGGCCCGGTGCGCCCACCCAGTGGGTCGTTGACATTCCGGGCGGAACGGTCATCGTCGGCCTCGACGGCGTCATCGATTGGTTGGGGGAGCATCCCCGCATCACGGACGCGTCGGTGTTCCTCACCGGTCCCGCGACCCGAGTCGCCGAGATCCGCCTGCCCTGAGTCCGGCCCCCAGAAAACGAGGCCGGAGAGCGCGACGAGGCCCCGGCCTCGTCGAGGAAGAGGCAGGCGTCAGGCGGGGCGGACCTCGATGATGCGGAAGCCCTTCTTGGACGCGTACTTCGAGGCCTGGAAGCCCTGGCCGTTCAGCCACGTGATCAGTGAATCCGCGCCCAGGTTGCGCTGGACGACGAGATAGGCGACGCCGGTGGGGGCGAGCCTGCCCAGCCATGCCAGCAGCATCTCGTGCATCGCGTCCTTGCCGATGCGCACGGGCGGGTTCGACCAGATGACGTCGAAAAGCGTGTCCGTCTGCTCAGAGGCAGCCAGCGCTTCCTCGGCCTTGAGGGCTCGCACGCCCTTCGCCCCGTTGGACTGCGCGTTGCGCTGCGTCAGATCCACCGCGCGAGAGTTCACGTCCACCGCCCACACGGCAGCCTTCGGGGACTCCAACGACATGATTGTCGCGATCGGACCCCACCCGCAGCCCAGGTCCAGGAAGGTCCCGTCCTCGGGCAGGTCCGGGGCGATCTCCAGGAGCTGACGCGTGCCCAGATCGAGCTTAGAACCCGAGAACACGCGCGACGACACGCGCATTGACAGGTCGAAGCCGCGCGCGCTCACCTCGATCGTGCGGATCTCCTCCGCGCTCGCAGGGGAAGAGTCGGTGAAATACTGTTCGTCCACGGAAGAAAGCCTATCGCGCCCGCGCGCGCAGGCGCAGATGGGGGCGGCGCGTGCGACACTAGAAGCCCCCACGAAAAGGACGGTTATGGACACGACCCACACAGGTGCGGACTCCTCGAAAGAGGAGCGCGATCAGCGCGTCAACGACGTTGTCGCGCGTATCCTCGCGCGCTCGGGAACGGCGCTCGCATCGACGACGGGTCAGGACACCTCCCAGGACGCCGGTGCCCTCGAGCGCGAGGCCCGCGCGGCACGCGCCGCGTCGACACGGGCGCCTCCGACCGTGAGGACATTTCCGAGGTCGAGTACCGCCAGGTGCGACTCGAAAAGGTCGTGCTCGTGGGCCTGCGCACCACGCAGAGCGAGGAGGAAGCCGAGAACTCGCTGCGCGAGCTGGCCGCGCTCGCGGAGACCGCCGGTTCGCGCGTGCTCGACGGCATCATCCAGCGCCGCATGAAGCCCGACCCCGCAACCTACCTGGGGTCTGGCAAGGCCCGCGAGCTGGCTGACATCGTGCGCAGCGTCGAGGCCGACACCGTCATCGTTGACGAGGAACTGGCCCCCTCCCAGCGTCGTGGGCTGGAGGACGTCGTCGACGCCAAGGTCGTCGACCGAACGGCCCTCATTCTCGACATTTTCGCCCAGCATGCCAAGTCCCGTGAGGGCAAGGCGCAGGTCGAGCTCGCACAGCTTGAGTACCTGCTGCCGCGTCTGCGCGGCTGGGGTGAGTCGATGTCCCGTCAGGCCGGCGGCCGCGTCGCGGGCGGCGCGGGTATCGGCTCTCGCGGCCCCGGTGAGACCAAGATCGAGCTGGACCGTCGCCGCATCCGCACGCGCATGGCGAAGCTGCGCGCGGACATCGCGCGCATGGAACCCGCCCGTCGCACGCAGCGCAATTCGCGCCGTCGCGGGGGAGTACCGTCTGTGGCCATCGCCGGGTACACGAACGCGGGCAAGTCGACGCTGCTTAACCGCCTGACGGACGCGGGCGTCCTGGTCCAGGACGCGCTGTTTGCGACGCTGGACCCGACGGTGCGCCGTGCGCGTGCCGCGGACGGTCGCGAGTACACCCTCACCGACACGGTCGGCTTCGTGCGCAACCTACCCACCCAGCTGGTCGAGGCCTTCCGCTCAACCCTAGAGGAGGTCGCCAGGCCGACGTCATCTTGCACGTCGTGGACGCCGCGCACCCCGACCCGGTCTCCCAGGTGCAGGCCGTGCGCGCGGTCATTGACACGATCGAGGGCGCCTCGGAGATCCCGGAGCTGATCGCGCTGAACAAGGCCGACCTGGCCTCGCCCGAGCAGATTGCCTTGCTGCGCACCGTCTTCCCGAACGCTGTTCCGCTGAGCGCGCACACGGGCTGGGGCGTGGAGGCGCTGCGCGTGGCCCTCGAAGACATGCTGCCCCGGCCTCGCGTCGCCGTCGACGCGATCCTCCCATACTCGGCCGGCTCCCTCGTGCACCGCATCCACGAGGAGGGCGACGTCGACCGCGAGGAATACGTCGAGACGGGCACGCGCATCGTGGCTCGCGTTGACGAGGCCCTGGCCGCCGTCATCGCCCGCGAAGCGGTGGGCGGCACCGTGGGTGACGCGGCGGTGAGCGGGGAGTGAGCGCGGACCTGGTCGAGGCCTCGGGTCGCGTCCTCGACGCGGTCGTCGCCCAGATGGGCGGGTCCCGCGCGAGGGCAGGCCTCGATGGTCGCCGAAGGCGCCGCGGCCCTGGAGGACCGCCAGCATCTTCTCGTG
>CAKMQM010000005.1:0-9850 GCA_927911615.1 uncultured Xylanimonas sp. | reverse complement strand
GCAGGTTCGACTCGGGGTCACGCTTGGAGAGCTTCTTGTTGCCCTCGCCCATGACGTAGGGCAGGTGACCGAAGCGCGGCATGAACTTCGCGACACCAATGGCCTCGAGCGCGCGGTACAGGACTATCTGGCGAGGCGTCGAAGACAGCAGGTCCTCGCCGCGCAGCACGTGAGTGATCTCCATGAGCGCGTCGTCAATCGGGTTCACCAGCGTGTAGAGCGGGTGGCCGTTGGCGCGCACGATGACGTAGTCCGGAACCGAGCCGGCCTTGAAGGTGATCTCACCGCGGATCAGGTCCGTGAACGTGATGTCCTCGTCGGGCATGCGCAGGCGCAGGACGGGCTGGCGGCCCTCGGCACGGTAGGCGGCGATCTGCTCTTCCGTCAGGTTGCGGTCGAAGCCGTCGTATCCGAGCTTGGGGTCCTCACCCTTAGCGCGGTGACGCTCCTCGATCTCCTCGGGGGTCGAGTAGGACTCGTAGGCGTAGCCGGCCTCGAGCAGGCGCGCGGCCACGTCACGGTAGATATCCATGCGCTCGCTCTGGCGGTAGGGGCCGTGCGGTCCTCCCTTACCGACGCCCTCGTCCCAGTCGAGGCCCAGCCACTGCAGGGACTCGATGATCTGGTCGAAGGACTCCTGGGAGTCGCGGGCGGCATCCGTGTCTTCGATGCGGAAGACGAAGGTTCCTCCCGTGTGGCGGGCGTAGGCCCAGTTGAACAGGCACGTACGGACCATGCCGACGTGGGGGGTTCCTGTGGGCGAGGGCAGAAGCGGACGCGAACGTCGGCACCGGTGGCAGTTGTTTCACTCATGATTCCTCCATCCTACTCCAGCGGTGGCTGTTGCATTTGCTTGATGGGTGGGCGCGCTGCGACGCGGACCGGGGGCGCGGATAGGCTGGTTGCATCACCGGGATCGGCCCACGCCGCATCCACCGACTCATCCAGGAGGACACCGTGTCCGTTCGTCTCTTTTCCGACTCCCACCTCTACCGCACCGGCTCCCTGAAGTGGACGGGTATCACAACCGCGAGCGGTGAGCCGACGATCGGCGCGTGGGTGGCGGAAATGGACTTCGGGACGGCCCCGGAGGTCGCCGACGCGATGAAGGGAGCGATCGATGACGGCCTGCTCGGCTACCAGCCGACCTGGCTGGAGCCGCGCATCGCGGGCGCGACCGCCGAGTTCCAGAAGCGCCGCTTCGGCTGGGACGTGGACGCCTCGCACGTGCGCCTCGTGGCCTCGGTCTTGCCCGCGCTCGAGGCGACGATTGAGCACCTGGTGCGCCGGCGCGCCGATCATCGTGCCCACCCCCGCCTACATGCCGTTCCTGACGATCCCGGGCAAGTTCGACCACCCCGTCATCGAGGTTCCCTCACTGCGTGGCACGCGCGCCGGCGGCGCGGCTGGCGCTCGACCTGGAGGGGATCCGCGCCGGGCTCGAGGCCGGGGCCGGCCTCGTCATCCTGTGCAACCCGTGGAACCCGGTCGGCCGCGTCCTGCGCGAGGACGAGCTGCGTGCCCTGCACGACGTGGTCCGCGAGTACGACGCCCTCGTGTTCTCCGACGAGATCCACTCCTCCCTCGTGTTGGATGAGTCGATTCCTTTCGTTTCCTACGCGTCGCTCGGCCCCTCGTTCGCGTCCCACACGGTGACGGCGACCGCCGCGTCGAAGGGCTGGAACATCGCAGGCCTGCCCTCCGCGCAGGTGATCCTGCCCGACGAGGCGCTGCGCGAGCGCTGGGACGTATTCGCCGCCGACGTGCGCCACGATGCCAACGTCATCGGCACCCTGGGCGCTATCGCCGCCTACGAGCGCGGCGATGCCTGGCAGCGCGAGGTCAAGGACCTGATCCGCTCGAACGTTGACCTGGTCGAGCGCGCGCTGGCCGACACCCCGATCGACTTCGTGCGCCCCGAGGGAACGTACCTGACCTGGTGGGGCTTCGAGGGAGTCGACCTGGGTCCCCTCTCCCCCGCCGCGACGCTGCGCGAGCGCGCCCGCATCGCCGCCAACGAGGGCCGCACCCTGGGCGCCGACTACGCCTCGTGGGCGCGCATCAACCTGGCGTGCGCCCCCGACGTGGCCTCGCGGATCGTGGAGAGGGTCCTCGGCCTGCTGTAAGCGTCTTCTACACGAAACGAGGCCGTGGCCGGGAACGGTGGACATCCACCTCCCGGCCACGGCCTCGTTTGCGTCTGGTTCCTGCTCAGGCTCCCAGTGCCGCCTCGATGCCTGCGACCACGGTCTGGCGGGCCGCCGAGGCTGCCTCGACGACGGCGGTCGGATCCGTGGGGGCATCGGCGAAGGACAGGTCGGAGACAACCGACATGCCGGCGACGCGCACGCCCAAGGCATGCAGGGTGATGGCCTCCATGACGGTCGACATGCCCACGCAGTCCACGCCCAGGCTCGCGAGGATGCGGGTCTCGGCCATCGTCTGGTACTCGGGGCCGCGCAGGATCGCGTAAATGCCCTCGCGCTGGCAGACACCGCGCAGCGCCTGCGTCATCTGGGCGTCCCACACGGCCGACACGTCCAGGAAGAGCGGCCCATCGAAGGGCGAGGCGCCACTGACGTTCACGTGGTCGGTGATCGCCATGACGTCGCCCAGGTTCCAGGGCTTCAGGCAGCCGTTCGCGTTCGTGAGGACCGCGCGGCTAATACCGGCCGCAACCGCAGCTCGGGCGAGAGCCGTGACGGGGCGGGCGCCCAGCCCCTCGTAGAGGTGCGTGCGGCCCGTAGCCACGAGGACCACTCCCCCACACGCCTCATAGGCGCGTAGCTCGCCACCGTGCCCGTCCGCAACGGGCGCGACGACTCCGGGGATGTCACCCAGGGCAACGGTGGCCACGGGGGCTCCCCAGGCCTCGTCGAGAGCCTCGGCCAAGCCGGACCCGAGCACGACGAGCGCATCCGGGCGCCCCGCAAGGCCGGTGAGGACCCGGGCGCCGGCCTGGGCCTCGTCGTCGAGGAGAGCCTGAGGGAAGCGCGGGTCAACGCTCACTGCTCATCCTCGCCCGCACCCTCGGCGTAGGTGCGCGAGGGCAGCTTCTCCTGTGCGCGCACGCGGCCCGCGCTGGTCACCCAATAGCCGACGAAGCCGACGACCATCGCCAGGAGGATGCCGATGTTGGCGCCCGCCCAGTCACCCTCGCGGCCACCCAGGGGGCCGAGGAGATAGCCCTGCCAGGACAGCCAGGAGGCGCTCGCGTTGACGACGAGGCCCCAGCCCACCAGCGAGCCGATGATCAGGGAGGCGACCGCACCCCAGTTCACCGAGCCGTAGCGGCCCGAGGGGGTGAAGAGCGAAGGCTCGTCGTAGTCATTGCGACGCAGCGCGATGTCCGCCAGCATGACGCCACCCCACGCGGCGATGACGACGCCGAGGGTCGTGAGGAACGCTGTGAAAGGAGTCAGGAAGGAGTCTGCGAAGAACACGACGACGATCGTGCCGACCGTCATGATCGTGCCATCAATCGCGGTGGCGACCGGGCGCGAGACGGGCACGCCCGTGGCCAGCAGCGACAGGCCCGAGGAGTAGATGTCCATGACGATGCCGCCGATGAGGCCCAGGATCGCGACCAGCGCGAAGGGGATGAGGAACCAGGTGGGAAGCAGCGTGGTGAGCGCGCCGATCGGGTCGCCGCCAATCGCCTCGGAGAGGGACTCATCGGCCGAGCCGACCAGGAGGATGCCGAAGAAGACGAGGATGACCGTGGGCAGCGCCGCGCCCACCGTCGTCCAGCCGACCACACCCTTCGTCGAGGCGGCGCGCGGCAGGTAGCGCGAGTAGTCGGCGGCCGCGTTAATCCAGCCGAAGCCGAAGCCCACGAGGAGCATGCAGCCCGCACCCAGTACCGCAGTCAGGGGCGCCGAGGGGCGCGAGGAGAGGACCGCGAAGTCGATCGTCGGGGCGACCAGGACCAGGTAGACGATCGTCAGGGCCGCGGTGGCCCAGGTGATCCACGTCTGGACCTTCATGATCGCCTCAAAACCGAGGATGCCCGAACCCGCCGCCAGGACGACGACGAGGATCAGGGCGATGATCTGGGCGACAACGTGGTTCGTGAAGCCGAGCGCCCCCATCACCGTGGCTGTGGCCTGGACGGCCATGATCGCCAGGAAGGTCTCCCAGCCCACCGTCAGGATCCACGAGATCGCAGCCGAAATGCGGTTGCCGTTGAAGCCGAAGGCCGCGCGCGACAGGACCAGCGTCGGAGCGGAGCCGCGCTTACCGGCGATCGCGATGAGGCCGCAGACCAGGAAGGACAGGGCCACTCCGACGACGGACACGACGACCGCCTGGGCGAGGGAAAGCCCGAAGCCGAGGACCCACGAGCCCCACGAGATACCCAGGACCGAGATATTCGCCGCGAACCACGGCATGAACAGGTCGGAGGGTTTTCCCTTGCGATCGGATTCGGGGATGACGTCCAGGCCGGCCATTTCGACGGCCAGAGCGCCCGATGACTGGGGTTCGCTCACGGTGTGCTCCTATGCGACGGAGATATTGTCAGAACGACGTAATCCTATCACACAGGTCACACGATCAGGCTCGGACGACGGGATTCGTCAAGCTCCCGATCCCCTCGATCTCGATCTCCACGCGATCACCCGCGTGAACGATCGTCGCGACCGCGGCGCGCCGTGGCGATCACGTCGCCGGGCAGCAGCGTCATCTGGTGAGACACGTAGGACACCAGCTCGAAGGGGTTCCAGATCATGTGCGCGGTCGAGGAGTCCTGAGCGATCTCGCCGTTCAGGTACGAGCGAATCGCCAGGTTGGTGACGTCGAGGGCAGGGTCGACCGTGATCCACGGGCCCAGCGGGCACGCCGAGTCGAAAGACTTTCCGCGCGACCAGGGGCCGCCCGTCATCGCGTCGCGGGCGGTGGCATCGTTGGCGATCGTGTAGCCGAGGATCATCTGCGGCGCGTCCTCGACGCTCACATCCTTGGCGAGAGACTTGATGACGATCGCGAGCTCCCCCTCGAAGGCCACCGCGTTCGACCAGGCGGGGATCGCGATCGGGTCGTCGGGGCCCACGACCGAGGTATTCGCCTTCAAGAAGATCGGCGGCTCGGGGCGCTCGTCAGCCGGAATCGGGGTATCCGAGTAGTTGTCGCCAATACCGACGACCTTCGAGCGCGGGATCACCGGGGAGAGCAGGCGGACCTCGTCCAGCTCGTAGATCTGGCCGGAGGGTTCCACGGGCGAAAACAGCGGGTCACCCTTGAGCCCCACGATCCTCGTCGAGCCCTCCTCAAGGGCGCCGTAGACCGGGTTCGTACCATCGGAAAAACGTGCGATTCTCATGCCGGTAGCCTAACGCAGCCCCGCGCGCGCCGCGCTGAGCAGCGCCGACATACACGACGCCGGGTGCGCGAGGCACGAGATGTGCCCGGCGCACCCGGCGAGGTGGTCAGCAACTATTACTTCTTCTTCTGCTTGGGGCGCTTCCACACGCTGCCGGGAACGTCGCCGGGCAACAGCGGGTTCTTCTCACCCACGAAGACGGGCTCGGCGACGCCATCGCGACGCTGGGTCTCGTAATCGCGCAGCGCGCCCAGTACCCAGCGGGCCAGGAAGACCAGGGCCACCAAGTTCGTGATCGTCATAACCGCCATCGCAATGTCAACGGCGTTCCACACGACGTCCAGGGTCAGCAGGGCACCGATCGTCGCCGAGGCCACGCACACGACGCGCACGGTCCAGCTCGCCCAGCGGGCATCCCCGAAGACGAAGGACATGTTCGTGTCGGAGTAGACGTAGGCGGCGATGATCGAGGAGTAGGCCAGGACGAAGATCAGGATCGCCATGGGGACGATCGTCCACGCGCCCAGCTCGTGGGCCACGGCCAGGGTCGTCAGGTTCGAGGGGTTCACGTCCGCGCCGCCCCACACCTTCTCGCCTGCGATGAGGATGACGAAGGCGGTCGCGGTGCACACGACGATCGTGTCAATGAAAACACCCAGGGACTGGATGAGGCCCTGGCGCACCGGGTGGGACACGGTCGCGGTCGCGGCGGCGTTGGGAGCGGTACCCTGGCCGGCCTCGTTGGAGAAGAGGCCGCGCTTGGTGCCGTTGATCATCGCGGCGATGATGCCGCCGCCCAGGCCGCCGACGGTGGCGTCCATAGAGAACGCGGAGGTGAAGATCTGGCCGAGCACAGTACCGAACTGCGTGATGTTCATGAGGCAGACGATGGCGACCATGATGACGTAGACGGTCGCCATGATCGGGGCCATCCACTCGGTCACGCGGGCGACCGTGCGGATACCGCCGAAGATGACCATCGCGGAGAAGACGAAGATCAGGCCTGCAACCGTAAGCTGCGCGGCCGAGAAACCGCCCGCTCCCTGCAGGTTCCTTCGCGGCCTCACCGAAGGCGCTCGTGAGCGTGCCCGCGATGGCGTTGGACTGCACGGAAGTGATGACGATGCCGCAGGTGACGACGGTGATGACGGCGAAAACGTTGGCCAGGACGCGGCTCTTCATGCCGCGCTTGATGTAGTAGGCCGGGCCGCCGCGGAAGGAGCCGTCGGAGTGCTTCACCTTGAAGATCTGGGCCAGCGTCGCCTCGAAGAACGCTGTCGCCATGCCGACCAGGGCCACGACCCACATCCAGAAGATCGCGCCCGGGCCACCGTACAAGAGCGCCGCGGCCACGCCGAACACGTTGCCGATGCCCACGCGAGCGGCCAGCGAGATCGCGAAGGCCTGGAAGGAGGAGATTCCGCCGTCGGCACCCTTGCGCGAGCCGAGGACCGTGCGCACCATCTCCGGGAAGAGGCGCAGCTGCACGCCGCGGGAGACGACCGTGAGGATCACGCCCACGCCGATCAGGATGACGATCGTCAGGTGCATCGTGATCCAGTCGGCGATGTCCTTTTCAAGCAAGGCAAATTCTTCCACAGGAACCTCCCGGGCTGTCTATCGACGAGGCCGTGGGACAGTCGCGGGGCCTCGCGCGCTTCGCGGGCCGCACCCGCGCGTTGTATGGGACCCGTTCATCTTGCCACAGGGCTGTGCGCCCAGCAGGCGACGTCTCGCCACGCGCACGCCCGTGCGTGAGTGCATGGGGTGCCCCGGCCTCGTCGATGAGCTGCGGGAAGGGACCGGCGGTGCGGGGACGCAGACGTGGGCGCACTCTGGGACAATGGGAGCATGAGCGCGACTTTGAACGAGATCCTGGACGACCTGGAGGACGAGGGCCGTCTGGGCGACGACGACGCCCTGTACGAGGCCTTCGTGTCCTGGGCCGAGGGCACCGGGCGTCCGCTCTACCCCCACCAGGAGGAGGCCCTGGTGGAGATCCTGGCGGGCAACCACGTGATTGCGGCGACCCCCACGGGGTCGGGTAAGTCGATGATCGCGCTCGCCGCACACTTCACGTCGATGGCGCACGGTGGCCGCTCCTACTACACGGCGCCGCTCAAGGCCCTGGTGTCGGAGAAGTTCTTTGACCTCGTGTCGCTGTTCGGCGCGGACAACGTCGGTATGGTGACCGGCGACGTGTCTCTCAACGCCGACGCGCCCATCATCTGCTGCACGGCTGAGATCCTCGCGAATCAGTCGCTGCGCGAGGGGCCCACGCTGGACGCGGACATGATCGTCATGGACGAGTTCCACTTCTACGGGGACCGTCAGCGCGGCTGGGCGTGGCAGGTACCGCTCCTGGAGCTGAGGACCCCGCAGGTGGTCGCGATGAGCGCGACACTGGGCGACACGACGCGTTTCGAGCGCGCGTGGAAGGAACGCACCGGGCGCGACGTGTCCCTCATCGACGACGCGGAACGACCCGTGCCCCTCGAGTTCGAGTACGTCGTGGACCGCCTGCCCGACACGGTCGAGCGGCTGCTGGGCGAGGGCCGCTGGCCCGTCTACATCGTGCATTTCTCCCAGCGCGACGCGGTCGCCACCGCGCAGTCTTTCGACCGTTCCTCGCTGATTTCTCCCGAGCAGAAGAAGGCGATCGCCGCGCAGCTGGCGGGGGTGTCGTTTACGAAGGGCTTCGGGCAGACCCTGAAGTCGCTGCTGGCACAGGGCATCGGCGTGCATCACGCGGGCATGCTGCCTCGCTACCGTCGCCTCGTCGAACGCCTCACGCAGGCGGGCCTGCTGCCGATCGTGTGCGGCACGGATACCCTGGGAGTGGGCATCAACGTGCCGATCCGCACGGTGCTGATGACGTCGCTCGTGAAGTACGACGGGCGGCGCATGCGCCACGTGAGCGCACGCGAGTTCCACCAGATCGCGGGCCGCGCGGGCCGCGCCGGCTTCGACACGGTCGGTTTCGTGCGCGTCCTGGCGCCCGAGCACGAGGTCGATGCCGCCCGTGAGCGCGCACGCCTGAGCGCCGCACAGGAGGCGGCACGCGACGCCCGCGAGGCCAAGCGCGCCGCGAAGAAGTCCGCGAAAAAGCGCAAGGGCCCGGGCGAGGGCGAGATCTCGTGGACGCGCTCGACGTTCGAGCGCCTCGTGGATGCGGCTCCCGAGCAGCTGACGAGCCGTTTCGAGATGACGCACGCGATGGTTCTCAACGTGCTGGCCGGGGCGCCCGCGGCCGGGCGTGACCCGGGCGAGCACCTCGTGTGGCTGGCGCGCAACAACGACGATCCGCCCACGGATCGCAACCCGCACCTGCGCCGCCTGGGTGAGATCTACACGTCGATGAAGCAGGCGGGCGTCGTCGAGCACGTGTCTTCTGCGCAGGCCTCGGCGTCGGGTGAGCCTCGCCTGCGCGCGGCCACGGACCTGCCGGATGACTTCGCGCTCAACCAGCCGCTCTCCCCCTTCGCGCTGGCGGCCCTCGAATTGTTGGATCCGGAGTCCCCGACGTTCGCCCTGGACGTCGTTTCGGTCATCGAGTCGGTCCTGGAGGATCCGCGTCCGCTCCTGTTCGCGCAGGAGAAGGCGGCGCGCGCCGAGGCCGTGGCCGCGATGAAGGCGCAGGGCATGGAGTACGACGAGCGCATGGCCGCCCTGGAAGAGGTCACGTGGCCGCGCCCGCTGGCCGATCTGCTGGGCGACGCATTCGCCGTGTACCTGCACGCGAACCCGTGGATCGAGGATCAGGAGATTTCCCCGAAGTCGGTCGTGCGCGAGATGATCGAGAACGCACTGACGTTCACGGGGATCGTGGGCCGCTACGACGTGGGCCGCTCTGAGGGCATCGTGCTGCGCTACCTGACGGACGCGTACCGCGCGCTGCGCCAGATCGTGCCGGACGAGCTGATGACGGACGAGCTGCGGTCGATCATTGCGTGGCTGTCGGCGTTGATCCGCGCGGTGGACTCCTCACTGCTGGACGAGTGGGAGGCCATGTCCACGGGCCAGGCCCTCTCCCCCGCGTCCGAGGGCGACGGCACGGAGGGCGCGGAGCTGGCGTTTGGCGCGCGGGAGGACGGGACCGTTCCCTTTAGCGCCGAACCGTCACGCGTTCCGCACGGCGATCCGTGGCGCGCTGTTCGAGCGCGTGGAGGCGATGAGCCGCGACAACGTCGAGGCCTTGGCGC
Source organism: uncultured Xylanimonas sp. (assembly GCA_927911615.1). Taxonomy (GTDB): domain Bacteria; phylum Actinomycetota; class Actinomycetes; order Actinomycetales; family Actinomycetaceae; genus Pauljensenia. The sequence continues at coordinate 328 of CAKMQM010000005.1, read as the reverse complement.
GTCTGGACGAGGCCTCGCGCACCCCCCTGGTCGCTCCGTGGGGCGAGGACGAGTGGGACGCTGTGCTCGAGCTCTACTGGGCGGAGCACGAGTGGATCGGCATCGACCAGCGTGCGCGCGCCCTGTCGCTCTGTTCCCTGAACGAGGCCCCGACCCGCGAGGACGTGCTGGAGCTGGCTCCCGCTGTGGTTTCTTCCGATTTCGAGCGCGCCCAGGTGACGCGCATCGAGGCGATTGCGGACGCGGTCGATCAGGCTGCGGCCGGCACGTTCTGGCTGGCCACGCAGACCCTGTTCGACCCGGAGGAGGACATGGACTGGCGCATCGT
>CAKMQM010000004.1:0-6653 GCA_927911615.1 uncultured Xylanimonas sp. | reverse complement strand
AGCGGCGCACGGGGGAGAGCACCTGGTCCGAGGCCTTGATGACGCCGGCGACGATCTCAGCGATCTCGGGATCACGAGCAATCTCGTCAAGGGCGGCGCGCCACGGGGTGGCCTGACCGGCAAAGGTCAGCGCGTAGGGGGTCTCATTCAGAGAGGACACAAAACGACATGTTCTTACTTTCCTTCGGGGACAATTCTTCTCAAACGACGCCGGTCACAGAGGGCCGTTATCGTGACGCTTGACGTGGGGTGCACGCTGGTCCTTTGTGGCCAGCAGGTGCAGGGAATCGATGATGGTCTGGCGGGTATCTGCGGGAGCGATGATGCCGTCGAGCTGGCCCGAGGACACGGAGACCTCGGGGTTGACGGTCTCCTCCTCGTAGCGGGCCACAAGCTCGGCCTTCGTCTCCTCGAAGGTCCCGTTCTCGCGGGCGGCAGCAAGCTCGCGGCGGTACATGATCGACGCCGCGCCCTCCGCGCCCATGACGGCGATCTGCGCGTCGGGCCACGCGAACGCCAGGTCCGCGCCGATCGACTTCGAACCCATCACGATGTAGGCACCGCCGTAGGCCTTACGCAGGATGACGGTCACCATCGGCACGGTCGCGTTCGCGTAGGCGACGATCACCTTCGCGCCGCGGCGATGATGCCTGCCTGCTCCTGCTCGGTGCCCGGACGGTAGCCGGGAACGTCCACGAAGGTGACGATCGGCAGGCCGAACGCGTCGCAGAAACGCACGAAGCGTGCCGCCTTCTCCGAGGCATCCACGTCGAGCGTGCCGGCGTCGTTCATCGGCTGGTTCGCCACGATGCCCACCGACTGGCCATCGACACACGCGAAACCGATCGTCACGTTGGGGGCGAACAGGTCCTGAATCTCCACGTACTCACCGTGGTCGACGAGCGAACGCACCACGTCACGCACGTCGTAGGGCTGACGCACCGACGTCGGCACCAGGTCGGCAACCGCGCGGCCGCAGCCTCGTCCTCGGGATTGGGAATGTACTCGTACTTGGGGGGAGCGACCTCGCACGAGGAAGGCAGGTAGTCCAGCAGGGACCGCACGTAGTCGATTGCCTCCTCCTCCGTGTCGGCCATGTGGTGGGCGACGCCGGACTGGAAGTTGTGGATCGTCGCGCCGCCGAGCTCGTCGAGCGTCACCTTCTCGCCGGTCGTTGCAGCGACGACGTCCGGACCGGTCACGAACATGTGCGAGTTCTCGCGCGTCATGACGATGAAGTCGGTGAGGGCCGGCTGATACACGGCGCCACCGGCGCAGGGCCCCAGGATGATCGAAATCTGGGGAACCAGGCCCGAGGCCTCGCACGTCTTCTTGAAGATGCGGCCGTACTGGGCGAGGGCGACAACGCCCTCCTGGATGCGGGCGCCGCCCGAATCCTGAATGCCGACAATCGGAATGCGCATGCGGATGCCCCGGTCGATCAGGTCGACGATCTTGTCGCCTTCGACCTTACCCAGGGTGCCGCCGAGCACCGAGAAGTCCTGCGCGTAGGCGGCGACCATCCGCCCCTGCACGCGACCGTAACCGGCTGCCACAGCAGAACCGATACGACCTTCGCGTACGGAACCACCGATGAACTGACCGACCTCGTGCCACACGCCGTCGTCAAAGAAGAGAGACAGACGCTCACGCGCCGTCAGCTTCTTCTTCGCGTGCTGGCGCTGGGCGGCCTTCTCCTCGGCGGCCTGAGCGATCGCGTCCTGGGCCTGAATGAACCCGTCACGCGTGAGCGGGCTGGGGGTGCTCATCGTGCCTCCTCTTCAGTGGCGATGTGGGCGATGCGAGTCCCGGCGGTCACGGTGTCGCCCTGCTTGATCGACAGGGAGGTGACGGTGCCCGCACGCGGGGCCAGCAGCGGCTTTTCCATCTTCATGGCCTCAAGGACGGCAACGAGCTGGCCTTCCTCGACCTGGTCGCCCTCGGACACGGCCAGCGCGACGACGATCGCCTGCATGGGAGCGACAATGTCGCCGGGGGCGCCCTGGTGAGGGCCAGCCTGAACGGCGGACGAACCGCGCGACGCGGGGCCGAGCGCAGCGGCTGGGGCGGACGAGGTGCCGCGGCGGCCGGTGCGTTGAACATGCCGGCCGGCAGGGTCAGAGATACGCGGCGGCCATCCAGCTCGATGATGTACGTCTGACGGGGCAGGTCAGCCGTCGACGAGGCCTCGGCGGGCACAGCCAGGTCCGAGTAGTCGTGCTGGGGCATGAACGTCGTCTCAAACCAGCGCGTGGAGACGTTGAAGCCGCCGACGCCGCAGAAATCGGGATCGTTGATGATGTCCTGGTAGACGGGAACCGGAGTGGCTACGCCCTGCACCGAGAACTCGGCCAGCGCTCGGCGCGAACGCGCCAGCGCCTGCTCGCGATCCGCGCCGGTGACGATGATCTTGGCGATCATGGAATCGAAGGCGGTCTGCACGGAGTCGCCCTGATCGATGCCCAGCTCCAGACGGATGCCGGGCCCCAGGGGCCAGTGCACCTCATCGAGGCGGCCTGCCGTGGGGGTCAGGTCCTTCGACGGGTCCTCGGAGGTCACGCGGAACTCGAAGGAGTGGCCGCGAGGCTCCGGGGGAGTGGTGAGCGGCAGGCCCTGCGCGATACGAATCTGCTCGCGCACCAGGTCGATGCCCGTGACTTCTTCGGACACGGGGTGCTCGACCTGCAGACGTGGGTTGACCTCGAGGAACCAGATGTTGCCGTCGGGCTCGAGCAGGAACTCCACCGTGCCCACGCCCACGTAGTCGACGTGCTCGAACAGCGCGCGCGACGCGTTCACGAGCGTCTCGTGCGCGCCCTCGGGCAGGAACGGCGCGGGAGCCTCCTCGACCAGCTTCTGGTTGCGACGCTGCACCGAGCAATCACGGGTCGAGATGACGTGGAAGTTGCCGTGCGCGTCGCGGGCCGACTGCGTCTCGACGTGACGGGCGACCTCGACAAAACGCTCGACGAAGTGAGCGCCCAGGTCGGCGGCGTCCGTGTGACGCGCGAAGAACAGGTCGAGGTCGGCCTGCGAGCGGATGATGCTGATGCCTCGGCCGCCGCCGCCATCGGCGCGCTTGAGCACCACGGGGTAACCGGCGGAGGCGATGAAGGCCTCGACCTCTTCGCGCGAGGTCACGGGCTCGGACACGCCGGGGACGGGAGCCACCCCGCACGCCTCGGCGACGCGGCGGGCCTTGATCTTGTCGCCCAGCGCGTCGATGACGGAAGACGCGGGGCCAAGCCATGCGATACCGGCATCCTCGACAGCGCGTGCGAACTCGGAGTTTTCCGAGAGGAACCCGTAGCCGGGATGAATCGCATCCGCACCCGTCTCGAGCGCGATCGCCAGGATCTTGTCACCGTTCAGATACGTCGACGCCGCATCGTCGCCACCGAGGGACAGGGCCTCGTCGGCCTCGCGTGTATGAGGCGCCGCCATGTCCTGATCGGCGTAAACCGCGATCGTCGCAATGCCCATATCGGTGGCCGTGCGGCACACGCGCAGAGCGATTTCGCCACGGTTGGCGACGAGGATTCGATTAATTGTTCGCACGCTTCTCCTTGGTGTCGTGAACGGTTGTCAGAGGAATACCGGTAGCCAGGACATCCCCGGCGTTGATGTCGTGAGTGCGTCCGTCGTCTGTGCGCACGAGGAGGGAACCGGTCGGGCTCAGCCCCAGGGCAACGCCTTCCATCGCCGGGTGACCATTCGGATCCGTCGGTTTCGCCAGCGCGATGCGCGTCCCCAGGAGCGGCAGGGCGTTCGCGGCCTCGTCTGCCAGCCCGCAATCACGGGCGTTTCCATGGGCAACGAGGCCTCGGATGCGAGAGTCGAGTCCGGTGAGGATTTGGGCAAGCAGGGTGTGGGAGACGGAGGTGGGATCAGCTCCGGCCTCGGCGTCGCCCTCGGCGTACAGGGAGGTGGCCTGCGGGGTCGCGAGGTGATCGCGGTCCTGGGCGATGTTGATGCCGTAGCCGAGAATCGCGCTCGTCGTAAACGGGGACGAGGCCGGGGCGAGCTGGGCGAGGATGCCGCAGATTTTGCGCGCTCGGTCGACGAGCACGTCGTTGGGCCATTTGAGAGAAACGGTGTGGCCGAGGGGCGAGGAGGACGGGGGGAGAGTGCGTCGCGCACGGAGAGCGCACAGCGTGTACGAGCCAGCCGAGCATCTCGGTGGGAAATGAGGTGGGGAGGGAAACGACGGTGGAAGCAAGGAGGGCCTGACCATCCGGGGTTGTCCACGTGCGCCCGAGGCGGCCGCGACCCGCGCTTTGGCGATCGGCGATGATCGTTGTCAGGTGGGGGGTGGCGGTCGTCGTGTCGGCCAGGAGGGAAGCTGCGAGATCGAGGGTAGAGGACGTGTCGCTGACGTGATAGACGGGGGAGTGAACGCCCGCAATGGGAATGCGTGTCGCGCGCTGCATGCCACCTCCTGTCGGGTCTTCCTTGTGTTTGACAGGGGAGATAACCCTCCCCGAGTACTTCAAAGTTTGTCTTAAAAATCAAACCTACGCATGCGTTTCTTAAAAAATTGGAACAGTTTTCGGCAAACCGCTACGGATCCGTAACCAACGCGGAACCCTTGTGAGGAGCGGGAGCGGGGAAATCCCGACAAAAGACGCTGAGATGAGGATCACCGACCCTAGCGTCCCGCTGGGTGGCTCACTGGCCCGTGCGGGGTCGGTACCATAGGGGGGAACACGCGCGCGTGGGCGCGCCCCAAACCACCCGAACGGAGTAACGTGGCGGAGTTTATTTATCAGATGATCAAGGCTCGCAAGGCCATCGGTGACAAGGTCATCCTCGACGATGTCACCATGAGCTTCTTCCCGGGCGCCAAGATCGGTATGGTCGGCCCGAACGGTGCCGGCAAGTCCTCGATCCTGAAGATCATGGCCGGCCTGGATGAGCCCAGCAATGGCGAGGCTCGCCTGACCCCCGGGTACACGGTCGGCATCCTCATGCAGGAACCCGTTCTCGACGAGACGAAGACCGTCATTGAAAACGTGCGACTGGGTGCCGCCGATATCTTTGGCAAGCTCGCCCGCTTCAACGAGATCTCCGAAGAGATGGCGAATCCTGACGCCGACTTCGATGCCCTGATGGAGGAGATGGGTAAGCTCCAGACCGAGATCGACGCCGCCAACGCGTGGGACATCGACTCTCAGCTTGATCAGGCGATGGACGCCCTGCGTTGCCCGCCGCCGGACCAGCCTGTCTCCGTCCTCTCCGGTGGTGAGCGCCGCCGCGTGGCGCTGTGCAAGCTCCTCATTGAGGCCCCCGACCTGCTGCTGCTCGACGAGCCCACGAACCACCTCGACGCCGAGAGTGTGCTCTGGCTCGAGAAGCACCTCGCGTCCTACCCGGGCGCGGTCATCGCCGTCACCCACGACCGCTACTTCCTCGACCATGTCGCCGGCTGGATCGCCGAGGTCGACCGCGGCCACCTCTACCCCTACGAGGGCAACTACTCCACCTATCTGGAGACGAAGGAAAAGCGTCTGTCCGTTCAGGGGCAGAAGGATGCCAAGCTGGCCAAGCGTCTGAAGGAAGAACTCGAGTGGGTTCGCTCTAACGCGAAGGGCCGCCAGGCCAAGTCGAAGGCCCGTCTGGCCCGCTACGAGGAGATGGCCGCCGAGGCCGAGCGCACCCGCAAGCTCGACTTCGAGGAAATCCAGATTCCGCCGGGCCCGCGCCTGGGTAGCGTCGTCATCGAGGCGAAGGATCTGCAAAAGGGCTTTGGCGATCGCTCGCTCATCAATGGTCTGTCCTTCTCCCTGCCGCGTAACGGCATCGTCGGCGTCATCGGGCCGAACGGCGTCGGTAAGACCACCCTGTTCAAGACGATCGTCGGTCTCGAGCCTCTCGACGGCGGCGAGCTGACGATCGGTGAGACCGTCAAGATCAGCTACGTCGACCAGTCGCGCGCCGGCATCGACCCGGACAAGACCCTGTGGGAGGTCGTCTCGGACGGCCTGGACTTCATTCAGGTGGGCAATGTGGAAATGCCTTCGCGCGCCTACGTCTCCGCGTTCGGCTTCAAGGGCCCGGACCAGCAGAAGCCGGCCGGCGTCCTGTCCGGTGGTGAGCGCAACCGCCTGAACCTGGCACTCACCCTCAAGCAGGGCGGCAACCTCCTCCTGCTGGATGAGCCGACCAACGACCTCGACGTTGAGACGCTTGGTTCGCTGGAAAACGCCCTCTTGGCCTTCCCCGGCTGCGCCGTTGTCGTTACCCACGATCGCTGGTTCCTTGACCGGGTCGCCACCCATATCCTCGCGTGGGAGGGTACCGAAGAGGCGCCCGATAACTGGTACTGGTTCGAGGGCAACTTCGAGGCGTACGAGAAGAACAAGGTGGCCCGCCTGGGCGAGGCTGCCGCGAACCCGCATCGCGTGACGCACCGCAAGCTGACGCGCGACTGATTCACGCAGTATGAGGGGGAGGGCCTGGCGGTCCTCCCCTCATTGCGTCTATTTGTGGATTCGGTGTGCGGTACCGTGTCGTGGGTGCCAGTCTGAGTCAATAGTTTGACAGAGCGTTGGATTGTAGCCCTGCGTCGTGGGGTGCGTTCCTGTCAGCGGTTGTTTTGTTCGTGAATCGCTCGTGTTATGGATCCCACTTGCCTTTTGCGCAGGTCACATTTA
>CAKMQM010000003.1:0-20055 GCA_927911615.1 uncultured Xylanimonas sp. | reverse complement strand
TGATACAAACGGGCTCCTGCGCCAATACATGCCCAAAGGAACCGATCTGTCACTCCTGACCGAAGCAGACCTGGACGCCATCGCCGACCAGCTCAACGACCGTCCACGCAAAACGCTAACTAGGGACACACCCAAGCAGCGACTTGAGCTGCTGCTCAGGGCATAACACGTGTTGCAACCACCCCTAGAATCTGCCCTTCTGACATGTGCCTCGGGGGGGGGGCGAGCTGCGTATCAGCTCGATCTGACGAGGGTGTGGCGCGGCGCACTGCGGTCGGCTTGCCTGACTTCGTCAAGGTGCGCTATAGTTCTACAGGTCGCCACGGCGACGAACTGAATACGGGCTGTGGCGCAGCTTGGTAGCGCACTTGACTGGGGGTCAAGGGGTCGTGGGTTCAAATCCCGCCAGCCCGACGAAAAGAACCGCGAGGAGATCCTCCTCGTGGTTTTTTGTATGCGGTGAACCCGAGCTGACGTGCCGAGGATCGGTGGGGACCTCTGTCCCTGGTCCGTAGTATCGCCTCGCTTTGTAACCGAAATGTGACGCAGTATTTTGCTGTTTTATTTCGACTGGTAAACGCGGGTTTTCTGCCAATCTTTCAGGTAATTTCGCAGGTAGAAGCGGCGGGATTTGCCCGTTGCAACGGACACATGTCCTTCAAGGACTGCAGTAAACTGTTTCACAGGTCGAAGTCGTCAACGGGGATGATTTCGACCTGCTTATCTATGCGGTCACGGTGATGGTCATGAGCGGTCGCGGCGTATTCACTCGTCGTCCAGTGCGCACACCGATACGCAGACGAGCCGCGCGAGCTGGCCCGATGCACAGCTCCGGCCTCGTCCAAAGAAGAACGAGGCCGGGGCAGTGCTGCGTCGGGGGCTAGCGGATGCTCACTCGGAAGTCCCAGCGCCTGTGTCGGTGTTATCGGCTGCAAACTCCTCGAGGGTGGGCGCCTGCGAATCGGGGTTCAGGAACTCAGTCACAGTCGTGACGACGTTGACAGCGGGATCGGAAATACTCATGGCCGTCGTATTGCCGGACTCGTCGACAATGTTCAATCGGTTATCGGGAGTCAGTTCCACGATGAAGAGGTCTTCCAGTTCACCGATACCGGCCTGAGAAATTTCGTGTCGCAGCCAATCCTCGTCTCGGTGGGCGAGGTTGAGGTTGTCAGCTACGATCTGGCCATTGGACACCAGGACGTAGTTGACGCCGCCCTCGCCCTTGCGCCGTACCGTCAGGGAGCCGTTGGCTTCGCGTTGTACGAGGCTGATGTCGCTCAGTGAAAAGATGCCCATGCCGCGTAGCTCTGCGAGAAACTCGACTGGGTCGAGCTTGTTATCCGTGTTGTCGAGCGCGTCCTGAGTAAATCGCCCGCCCTCGATGATCGTGTACGCCTTTCCCATCACGAGAGAGCGGGTCGACATGAACTTCGACATCAGGTAGTTCAGGCCGGAGATGATTCCAAAGGTGACGAGCAGGAAGCTGATGTACTCCGCGAACGAGATTGCGTGGTTGTAGATGACGCCGCCGATAATGCCGCCGAGGATAAAGTTCCCGATAAAGTCGATCGGTGTCAGCTGGACCGTCCGCTGCTTGCCAGTGAGGCGCAGGTGGAGGACGATCAGGGTGATACCGATCAGGAGCTTAAAGACCGTCATCTCGAAACCATGAATATCGAACATGAGAGCAGTCTATTCGCACGTGGGGACGCGGTTTGGCGTGGTGTGATCAACTCGTCGGATCCGCGTCGATAGCTCCCTGGATGTCGTGGAAGAGCAGATTGGAGATCTCGACCTGCACCGTCTCAACCTTCGGCACGTCGCGCAGCAGCAACGGATCGTCAGCGGAGGTCTGGAGGGCGAGCGTGCCGCAACCGAAGATCCGGTCGTCGAAGTCCTTTTCGATCTGGATGTCGGAGATGCGGGTGAGCGGCAGGTCGTGACCGGTGCGCTTGATGATGCCCGTGCGGGTGATGACTCGCTTCGTCGTCACCGTGTAGGTTGTCGTAATCCACTTAATCCAGGGAACAAGGATGAGCGGAATCGACAGGAGGAGCACTGCGATCCAGATGGTCGCAAGTGCCCAGTAGCGCGCGTTCTCGGGGACGTAGAACGAACCGACCGCCGCTGCGATCACGAGGATCGACTCCACGATGATCGCGGGCAGCAGGGTCTTGATGTGCGTGTGCATGTGGCGGACGACAACCTCGTCCTGACTGAGAAGCTTCTGTGACAGTGCCATGGCACCATCATGCCAGATCTTGGGCGTACGTGAGCGCGCCCGCCACGGTGGGTGTGCTCCTCAGCGAGGCCTGCGGTGCGTTCCCACGATATCGGTGTTGACGATGCCGATCGCCGCCATGAGCGCGAGCATCGTCGTTGGACCCACGAAGCAAAAACGACGGCTCTTGAGGTCGGCGGCGAGCGCTACGGATTCCGGCAGCTGTGTGGGCACCTCGTCCTTCGAACGCGGAAGCGGATCGAGCGTCGGCCGATACGACCAGACCAGTTCGCCCAGATGTGACGGGCCGTCCGTCGTGCTGGGATTGTTTCTGATGGCAACCGTCGCGTGCGCGTTAGCGATCGCCGCCTCGATCTTGCGGCGGTTATGAATGATCCCGGGTGTGTTCACGAGGCGATCGACGTCCCGCTCAGCGAAGGCGGCGACGCGATCGGGAATGAATCCTTCGAAGGCAGCACGGAACGCCTCCCGTTTGGCCAGGACGGTGCGCCAGGAGAGGCCAGCCTGGAATCCCTCCAACACGAGGCGTTCAAAGACGCCGGCCTCGTCGTGAACGGGCAGCCCCCATTCGGTGTCGTAGTAGCTGCGTAACAGCTCGTCATGGGAGGCCCACGTAGGCCGGATCAGTCCGTCATCGCACAGGGTGAGGCCCGAGGCTAGGGGAGCAACTGCGGTTTGGGTGAGTGTTGTGTCCATGTGTCGATCCTGCGCGCCCAGCGTTCAGCGGTCAAGGGACATCTGCGATGCCTGTGGATAAAGGTGCCGCGCGACAACACCCTGTGGATACACGCCAGGGGAGTGGCAGGTACAGCTGTGGCCCGCCTCCCGGGGGGAAGCGGGCCACGCGCCGGAGGGTTCTCACCTGCGTCGCTTCTCGCGCACGCGCACCGAAATCTGAATCGGCGTGCCGGCGAAGCCGAAAGTCTCGCGCAGTCGGCGTTCGATGAAGCGGCGGTATCCGGGATCGAGGAAGCCCGTCGTGAACAGCACGAAGCGCGGGGGCTTGCTCGAGGCCTGGGTGCCGAAGAGGATGCGGGGCTGCTTGCCGCCACGCAGCGGGTGGGGGTGCGCGGCAACGAGCTGGCCGAGGAAGGCGTTGAGCTGTCCGGTGGGGATGCGGGTCTCCCAGCCTTCGAGCGCGGTGTCGAGGGCGCGCACGATGCGGTTGGTGTGCCAGCCGGTCTTCGCGGCCAGGTTGATGCGCGGCGCCCACTGGATCTGAACCAGCTCGCGCTCGAGCTCGTTCTTGATCTCCTTCTGGCGGTCCTCGTCGACGAGATCCCACTTGTTGGTGACGACGACGAGCGCGCGGCCCGCGTCGATGACCTGCTGGACGACTCGCACGTCCTGCTCGGTTAGCGGCGTCGAACCGTCGATGAGGACGAGGGCGACCTCGGCCTTCTCGATGGCGGCCTGAGTACGGATGGACGCGTAGTAGTCGGCGCCCGTCGTCCGATGCATCTTGCGGCGGATTCCGGCGGTGTCGACAAACCACCACGAGCGGCCATCGAGCTCAATGAGCTCATCGACGGGGTCACGCGTGGTGCCGGCGAGTTCGTTGACGACGACGCGCTCGCCGCCGGCCAGCGCGTTCAGCAGGGACGACTTGCCAACGTTGGGGCGACCGACGAGGGCGACGCGACGCGGACCGCCGGACGGCAGCGCCGAGGCAACGGCCGACTCGGTCGGGAGGACCTCCATGACGACGTCCAGGAGATCGCCTGTGCCACGTCCATGCAGGGCGGAAATGGGGTAGGGTTCGCCCAGGCCAAGGCTCCACAGGTAGGCAGCGTCGGCCTCCTGCAGGGGAGAGTCCACCTTGTTAGCGGCCAGGATGATCGGCTTCTTCTTGGCTCGCAGCATCTCCACGATGCGCTCGTCCGAGGCCGTGACGCCGACGGTCGCGTCCAGGACGAGAATGACAGCGTCAGCCAGGTCGACGGCGATCTCCGCCTGCTCGGCGACGGAACGATCCAGACCCTTGACGTCGATCTCCCAGCCGCCCGTGTCGACGAGCGTGAAGTCGCGACCCGCCCATTCGGCGGGGTACGAGACGCGATCACGGGTGACGCCCGGCGTGTCCTGTACGACCGCTTCGCGGCGACCGAGGATGCGGTTGACCAGCGTGGACTTGCCGACGTTGGGGCGGCCGACGACTGCCAGAACGGGCAGGCCGGCCGCGACGTCGTCAGAGTCCGCGAGCACAGACTCGCCGGCCAGGAGCGCCAGGTCCTCCTCGTCCAAGTCGAATTGGTCGAGGTTGGCGCGCATGAGACGGGCGCGAGCCTCGGTCTCTTCGTCGCTCAGTTCGATCGCGTCCGGCGCTGCGCCGGCTGCGTCGGCGATGTAGTTCTCGGCCGCGTCCGCGTCGAATTCGGCGGTCGCGTCGGGCTGGTTGTCAAAGTCATTCACCCGCCCAGTCTACGGCGTGGCGCGCCGCAAAGGCCCGATGGGAGCCCCTGCGGCGCGCCAGTTCACAGCTTCGCAGCGTTTATTCGTGCGAGCGCACGTCGCCTGCGAGGACCTCGGCGGCGACGGGCACGTCGTTGTATCGGTGGTGGATCCCCTGGATTTCCTGGTACCACTCGGCGCCCTTACCCGTGATGATGACGGTGTCGCCAGGCTCAGCTGCGAGGATCGCGCGTCGCACGGCGTCGCGGCGGCAGGTTGTTACCTCGGTGACGTCTTCCATGCCCGGACGCACGGATGCGATGCCGCGCAGCAGGTAGTCGCGGATTTCCTGCGGGTCCTCGGTGCGCGGGTTCTCGTCCGTCACCCACAGCACGTCGGCCTCGCGCGCGGCGATCTGTGCGAGGTGTTCACGCTTGGTGGCATCACGATCGCCGTCCGTTCCAAAGACGACGACAACACGGCCGGGGGTCAACTCGCGGGTTGAGCGCAGGGTCCATTCGAGGGCCTCGGGCGTATGGGCGTAGTCGACGATGACGAGCGGCTGACCGCCGGGCGTCGGGTTGACCTTCTCCATGCGTCCCGGGATCTGGGGAGCATCCTCGATCGCCGAGATCACATCCGCTAGGTCGATGCCGAGGCTCACTGCGCTGACGATCGCGACGGCGGTGTTCTGAATATTGACCTCTCCCAGGATCGGCATGGCAACGCGGTGCCCGGTGCCCGACGGGTCGACGAGGGTAAACACGGTGCGTCCGATTGTTTGATCGGGCGTGACATCTCGGACCTGCCAGTCGGCTGCTTCCTCGGTCAGTGCGGACACCGTCGTGACCGGCACGGTCGCCTGCTGAGCGAGGCGGCGACCCCATTCGTCATCCACGCAGACGACGCCGTGGCGGGAATGCTCGGGGGTGAACAGGAGCGCCTTCGCCTGGAAGTAGTTCTCCATGTCACCGTAATAGTCGAGGTGGTCGTGCTGCAGGTTCGTAAACGCGGCAACGTCGAAGACGATGCCGTCGACGCGGTGCAGGGAGAGTGCGTGTGCGGACAGCTCGATAACACCCGCGCCGCACTCGTACTGTTCGGTGGCCGCCAGGAAGCGTGCGATGACGGGAGCCTCGGCGGTCGTGCGTACGGCCTCGAACGAAATGGGTCCGACGTGCGTTTCCACGGTGCCGCACAGCGACGCGTTGGGGAATCGTGACGCGATGGCGGCGCGCATCAGGTAGGAGGTTGTCGTCTTTCCATTCGTGCCAGTCACTGCCATTGTTGTGAGGCGAGTGGCGGGGGACGCGTAGATGTTTGCACACAGCTGCGGGACGATGGCGCGCGGGTCGGCCACCTGAATGACGGGCACGCCCAGGCCTCGTTCGAACGCCTGCGTGCGGCCCTCCTCGTCGGTGAGAACGATGCTCGCCCCGGCCTCGATCGCCGCGTGCGCGAAACGAATGCCATGCTGCTTAAGGCCCGGGATTGCGACGAACAACCAATCGGCCTCGCAGTCGTCGGAGGACACGGTGATGCCGCGCAGGCTGAGGGGGGACTCGGCGATCTGTGCAAGTGAGCCATCGGCGCCGTAGAAACCTTGGATGTCCAGGCCTTCGATGGCGGTCGTCAACGAGACCGGCGCGATCGTGGGACGAATATCAGTCACTGAAGTCATGTGTCTACTCTAGTTCGTCGCGACGGCGCGCGCGCCACACATACCGGCGGTGACACAGTAGGATAGGGGACATGCAGATTTTGACACGCAACGAAGCAACCCATCGCGCTGCCCATCTTCATGTCTCGGCCATCGACGTCGTTGTCGATCTTCGAGATGCACAGGACACCACGAATCCCACGTATCCCGTGACGTCGACGCTGACGTTGACGTCGGACGAGGAACGTACCTTCATCGACATCGCTGGCGAGGTAAAAGAGGTTCTCCTCAACGGCGAACCCCACCCGTTCGACGACGATGAAGACCGCGTGTGGGTCGGTGGCCTGCCGGTGGGGGAGACGATCACCCTCGAGGTTCGCGCCCTAGCCAGCTACTCGCGCAGCGGCGAGGGCCTGCACCGCTACACCGATCCCGAGGATGGCGAGGTCTACCTCTACACCCAGTTCGAGCCCAACGACGCTCACCGTGCGTGGCCGTGCGTGGATCAGCCGGATGTGAAGCCCGAGTGGACGTTCCACGTCATTGCTCCCGCAGGCTGGGTCGTCTCCTCCAATGGAGTTGAGACTGCCGCCGAGGCCGTGGATGACTCGGGTGCGCTGCGCCATGACTTCACAGCGACCCGCCCGCTCTCGAGCTACATCACGGCGATTGTCGCCGGCCCGTGGGCGGTCATCGAAGGTGGCACGTGGAGCGGCGGAGCGTCGGATGGTGGCCATGCTGAGCTCGAGCTGCGCCTGCTGTGCCGCCGTACGCTCGCCCGCTACCTCGACTCCGACGACGTGTTTGAAGTGACTCGCGCAGGACTCGACTTCTTCCACGAGCGCTACGGAGTGACCTTCCCCTGGGGATCCTACGACCAGGTGTACGTGCCCGAATACAACCTCGGCGCCATGGAAAACCCGGGATGCATTACCTTCAACGAGAACTACATTTCGCGCTCGACGCCCACCTTCTCCGAGCGCCAGCGCCGCGCGAACACGACGCTGCACGAAATGTGCCACATGTGGTTTGGTGACCTCGCCACGCCCTCGTGGTGGGATGACCTGTGGCTCAAGGAGTCTTTCGCTGAGAACCAGGGCGCCAGCGCGATTGCGACGGCGACGCGCTACGTGGGCGAATGGGCGAACTTTGCGATGAACCGCAAGATCTGGGCCTACACGCAGGACCAGATGCCGACCACGCACCCGATCGCCGCCGACATCCCGGACGTCGCCGCCGCCAAGACAAACTTCGACGGCATCACCTACGCGAAGGGTGCCTCCGTTCTCAAGCAGCTGGTTGCCTGGGTCGGGGAGGACGCCTTCTACGAGGGGGCCCGTCGCTACTTTGCTGAGCATCAGTTCGGTGCGACCAACCTGCAGGACCTGCTTGTTGCGCTTGAAGGCGCCTCGCAGCAGGAGCTTTCTTCCTGGAAGAGCGCCTGGTTGGAGACCTCAGGCCCGTCGACGCTGTCGGCTTCGTGGGTCACCGATAGCGTCGGTGCGATCACGGACTTCACGCTTCATCAGGGTGGCGAGGCCTGCAACGGTGTGCTGCGTCCCCACCGCGTGACCGTTTCGACGTGGCGCGTCGCTGCCGGGGCGCTTGAGCGTACGCATGTGTTTGACGTCCGTATCGACGGCGACAGCGCCCCCATTGATCCCGAGGGCGTTGTGGCGGTGCCCGGCGGCGCCGCGTCCGCTGACCTTGTCGTCGTGAACGACGATGACCTCACCTACGCGATCTCGCGCCTCGACGAGCGCTCGACCGACGTCGCGCTGGCTTACGTGGGCACCATTGATGCGGCTATCACGCGTGCCGTTATCTGGGCGTCTCTCTGGAACGCAGTGCGTGACGGCCTGCTGGATCCACGCCGCTTCGTGGTCGCTGTTCTGAACGCCGTTCCGTCCGAAACTGAGCCCGCAATCCGCGATCGTCTCCTCCTGTTCGTCGCCGAGGCCATCTCGTCCTTCCTGCCGGGCCAGGCTCGCTCGGATGTGCATGACCAGGTCCTCGCGACATGATTCGTCTGTCGCGCGAGACCGAGGACTCCGACGCGTGGCGCTCGTACACGCGCGCATTCATCGCCGAGTTCGCCGCCCGTGGTGGCGACGAGTATGAGGCGACAGTCCGGGACCTCGCCAACAGCGACAACCCCGATATCGCCTGGCGTGCGCGCCGCGCCCTGGCTGCACGCGGCCTCGTCGATGAGGAGTCCATCGAGGCCTGGCGCAGTGCCGACGGCTCAGGCGAAGCCGCTCGCATGAGCGTCGAGGCCCGCGCGTCACTGCCCTCGGAAGAAGCACGCGCGCGGGCCTGGGAATCGGTGTTCTCCGATTCCCTGTCGAACGACTACCTGACCGCAACCCTGGCCGGCTGCAGGCCTCGTCGTGGGAGGGCGAGACCGGAATTGAGAGCGCCGTCGAGCGCATGATCTCCTACTGGGAGAGTCACACGATCGGCATGGCGCTGCGCTACGCCAACGGCGTCCTCGCTCTCGGTGTCGACGTTGACCGCGATGGTCGCGTCGAGCGCTCCGTTGGACTGCTGCGCCGTTGGATCGAGGAGCACACGGATGCCCCTGCACAGCTGCGCCGCATAGTCGTTGAGCATCTCGACTCTTTCGAACGCGACGAGCGCGTGCAGCGCCGCTGGAGTTCGGGCCAGTGACGCAGCCGGGACATCGAGGCGCGAAGCCGGGGGAGGAGCACGACGACGCTCCTGCCCAGGCCTCGTCCGTGGACCCCGCGGCCTCGATGTCCCTGCTCACGTCGCTCCTCGCCAATCCGCTGGACGCCGGTTACGAGCACTACCAAGCAGACCACGGCTCGCGGCCTGCGGGACTTGTCAGCCGCATCGCCGTCTTCGCAGTGGCTGTTGCGCTTGGGTTTGGATCGGTCATCGCTATTGATTCGCTGCGGCGCCCGTCCAATGACGTGAAAGCCGACCTGAAAGAGCAGGCTGCTACGCGGTCGAGCAACGTCGAAGCCTTGAACGAAGAGGTGCAGTCGCTCGGCCGCGCCATCGATGACCTGTCACAGTCTGGCTCACCAATCGCCGTGGATGGTGCGCGAGACCTGGTGACGGCGACACGACCTGTCAGCGGCCCCGGCATCACCGTCACGCTCACGGATCGAAGCGGCCCGGGAAAGGGTAGCGGAGCTGTCCGAGACCAGGACGTTGCGATGGTCGTCAACGCGCTTTGGGCTGCCGGCGCGGAGGCCATTTCAGTCAACGGCCAGCGCATCGGACCAGATACTTTCGTGCGCACCGCAGGCTCGGCCATTCTGGTCAACGTCACCCCCGTGTCCTCTCCCTACGAGGTCACGGCGATCGGGGACTCGAACGCGCTGTCCGTCGCGCTTGTCCGCGGCTCCACCGGCGACTACCTGTCCGCCGCCCAATCAGTCAGCGGTATGACCGTGAGCTCGAAGGTCTCCCAGTCGCTGCGTATGGAAGCGCTGGCACCGACCTCATCGCAGTACGCACAACCGCTGGATACACAACCCGAAGGAGACACTCAATGATCGCCGTCATCGGATTGATCATCGGCATTGTTCTCGGCGTCTTGCTCGACCCGACAGTGCCCGCGTGGCTGGCCCCGTTCCTTCCCGTCGCGGTCGTTGCCGGCCTGGATGCACTTTTTGGCGCAGGACGCGCGTGGCTGGAGGGGCGCTTCGCAGACCGCGTGTTCGTGACCTCTTTCTTCTGGAACGTCGTCGTTGCGTGTCTGCTGGTTTCCTGGGGACTCAGCTGGGAGTTGGATCCGCCATGACCACGGCCGTTGTCGTCGTGCTGGGTATTCGAATTTTCTCGAACACCGCATCGATCCGCCGTCTGCTCCTGAAGGCCTGACATGAGCGAACAGAGCCCGGAGACGATCCCCACCGCGCCCGAGCGTGAGACAGCACGCCGTGGGCACGGCGTTCACCGTGAGCCACACAGCGGACCGCGCCTGTGGGCGCGGGCGCGGCAGGCGTTCTTCGCGCTGCCCCGTGGGCTGCACGTCGTGATGCTCGTGATCTTTATGATTTTGGGCTTCGCTCTTGCCACGCAGGTGAGGGCGCAGCGATCCGACCCTCTCGAAGGGCTGTCCGAACAAGATCTCGTCACGGTTCTTGATGAATTGGGCACGCAGGAACAAAACCTACGCACGCGTCGCGGCGAACTGTCCAGTGAACTCGACGAACTGCGCAGTGCAGCGGATGAAGCGCAGGCTCGTGAGCAGGCCGCACGTAAGGCCGAAACGCAGGCACAGATCGCCGCGGGCACAGTGCCCGTCCATGGCCCCGGCGTGACGGTCTCGGTCGTCGATGCTGGCGCAAATCTGACGTCAACGCAGTTCGTCATGACGCTCGGCGAATTGCGCAACGCGGGCGCCGAGGCGATCGAACTCAACGGTATTCGCCTCTCGACGAGGTCTTCCTTCACAGGGCAGGCCGGCTCGATTGCGGTCGATGGAATTCCCATTGAGTCGCCCTACACGTGGAAGGTGATCGGGGAATCTCAGACAATCGCAACAGCCCTGGATATCCAGGCTGGTTCGGCGGCGCAGATGCGCGCCAAGGGCGCCAATGTGGCGATCACGCTGTCGACCGACATCACGATCGAGTCGATTGCGACTCCGCGCCCGCCCCAGTTCGCCACCTACCAGTGAGGTCCCACCGTATAATCGGTGGGGGAGTCACCGTGCCCGCGCTTGTCGGATGGTGAACGTTTACACTAAATACAGTCCCTGAAATGATCGTTTGGAGCGCACAATGTCCGACAACCAGCCGCTTGACCCGACCGCAACCTCCATCTTTGGCCTCGCGCCTGTGACGGAGGACGTCGAGGAGGCGCCCGTTGCCCTGTCCGCTCGCGATCGTGAGGCCGTCGAGGCACTGCCCGCCGGCTCTGCACTCCTCATTGTTCAGCGTGGCCCCAACACGGGCGCGCGCTTCCTCCTTGACCCCGAGGTGACGAACGCCGGTCGGTCGCCCAAAGCCGACATCTTCCTGGACGACGTGACGGTCTCGCGTAAGCACTGCCAGTTCATCGCTTCTAACGGTGGCCACATCGTGCGCGATTCCGGTTCGCTGAACGGCACGTACGTCAACCGTGAGCGCGTCGATTCGATCGAATTGCACGCTGGTGATGAGGTGCAGATCGGTAAGTATCGTCTGACCTATCAGCCGTCGACCAAGCAGGCCTGACGTGTGCGCAGCTCTTGCACGTCGTCACGAGGTTGCTTCCGCGCAGGAAGTGACCTCGTGGCCGCATGATGCGGACCATTCGCCGGAGCTGTCGATCGGCCGTGTTGTCGATGCACTGAAGGACGAGTTCCCTGCGATCTCGCTGTCGAAGGTTCGCTACCTGGAGAGCGAAGGCCTTGTCTCACCCGCTCGCACCGGATCCGGGTACCGCAAGTATTCGGCCGCCGACGTCGAGCGGCTGCGCTACGTCTTGACGGAGCAGCGGGACTCGTTTACTCCGCTGAGTGTGATTCGCGGGCAGCTTGATGCCCTCGATGCCGGTCATGAGCCCGTGCGCCGTCGCGTCGCACAGGTTGTGTCCTCAGAGGGGCAGACGGTGTCGCTGGGGGGCCGACGGGCTATTCCGGCCGCGGATCTGTCGGACCTGACGGGCGTCGATATGGACACTCTCGAGCACTATGCGAGGCTTGGGCTGATCACTCCGGATCTGGCCGGTTATTTCCCTTCTCGCTGCGTGCAAGCCGTTTCTACCATCGCGCGTCTCGAATCCGCGGGGGTGGATGTTCGAGTGCTGCGTGCCGTTCGTCAGGGCGCGGAACGTAGTGCGGATATCATCGACCAGACGGTTTCCTCTCAGAGGGGACGAGGCCGTGGCGCGGACCGTGAGCGTGCGCGCGCCAGAGCTATCGAGCTGGGCGACCTGTTCGCCGAATTGCATCGGGACATGCTGGCGGTGGCGGTGTCGTCGCTGGCGGAGGACGGGGACTAAGTCTCATGTTCAACATGAAGGTTAGACTCGCCGGGTCGGTCATTGACCGAGCCTCGCTCGTGCTCTACCGTAGTCCTGTTCTCATCACGTATTACCTGCAAGGAGCCCCCGAGTGAGCGCACAAGCGAACGCCGCAAGCCGGCAAGGCATGCTGTTCGGCGATCCCCTTGAGGGGCTCGACACGGACGAGATGGGCTACCGCGGTCCCGTTGCGTGCAGCGCAGCCGGTATCACGTACCGTCAGCTCGATTACTGGGCTCGCACTGGTCTGCTTCAGCCGTCGATTCGCGCCGCGCGTGGCTCCGGCTCGCAGCGTCTCTACTCCTTCCGCGACATTCTCGTCCTGAAGGTCGTCAAGAAGCTCCTGGACGCCGGCGTTTCTCTTCAGCAGGTCCGCGTTGCCGTGTCGTCGCTGCAGAACAGGGGAGTGGATGACCTCGCGTCCATCACGCTGATGAGCGACGGTGCGTCGGTCTACGAGTGCACCTCCACCGATGAGGTCATCGATCTTCTGCAGGGCGGACAGGGCGTCTTTGGTATTGCCGTGGGCCGCGTCTGGCGCGAGGTTGAGGGCTCGCTCGCGGAGCTGCCCCTCGAGCGTTCCGAGCCCGTGTTCGTCGACGAGCTCGCCGAGCGTCGTCGTTCGAAGCTTTCAGCTTCCTGACACGCGTCTTCAACGTGAGTGTGGGGCCCAGGCGCGATGCCTGGGCCCCACACTTATCAAGCGGCGAGCGCCGCCTGCGCGATTAACGTCGGCCGAGAGGGCGCGTCACGGTGTAGGCGGCCTCCAGATCCGTGATTTCCACGGTGACCATGCCGTTTTCGTCGACAATGTAGGACTCTTCGATAAGGGGGCCATCCTCGGTGCGGACGACGGGGACGGCTGACAGGTCGATGTCGGAGCGGCGCAGGGAGCGATCGAAGGGGACGATCACTTCGCCGTAGGGCTGCAGGTCGCCGCGGGGCACCCCGGCCTCGTCGAACGACGAATACTCCACGAAGCGGAAATAGCCGATGTTGTGCGCGGCGCGGTAGCGGCGCTTAATCGTGAGGGTCTCGCCGGGAGCAAGCTCAGTGTTTGGCTCCAGGAGCGTGTCGAACGAGATGAACGAGCCGGCCTCGCGCTCACGGAAGACGCCGACGCCACGCGAGAGCTGTTCGCGCACCGTGTACGCGGCCTCGGGATCGGCGCCGATGGCCAGGCCGATCGCGGTCGAGGCTGCCGTGTGCGGTGAGCGGTGCACGCGTCGGCCAAAGCGCGAACGGAGCACGCGGGCAACAAGTGGCAGCTGCGAACCGCCGCCAACGACGTAGAGGCCGGCGATGTCACCGCCCAGCTGGCCGACTCCGGATGCGTCCGGCACCAACAGCGGCTCCATGGCCTCGATCGTTGCCTCGACCAGGGGAGTGGCGGCCTCGTAGAAGTCGGTGACGGGAATCGTCACAGGCTTACCATCGACGGGCACGGTGATGAACTTCGTCGAAGGGGAGAGGGTCTCCTTCGCGTCGCGTGAGTCTTCGATGAGGCGCTCCCACGCCTCGTCCCCGAGCTTGCCTGAGTCGGTCCCAGCGGCAGCGGCGAGGCGGGTGGCAAGCACGACGTCGAAGTCGTCGCCGCCGACCATGTTGAGGCCGCGCGAGCCCATGACCTCATGGAGCGTGCCCGTGGCGGACACGATGGAAGCGTCGAAAGTGCCGCCGCCCAGGTCGTAGACGAGGATTGCGGTGCGCTTGGAATTGAGTGTGCCCGCATGGCGGTGCGTGTACTCGAAGCCTGCGGCAGAAGGCTCGTTGACCATCGCGAGGACGTCCCATCCCGCGCGGCGGAAGGCCTCAAGAGTCAGGAAGCGCTGTGCTGACCACGCGTGGGCCGGGATGCCGACGAGCGCTTCGAGCGGCTCCGAATCCGGCAGCGAGGCGATGGATGAGTTGGTGCGCAGCTGGCGCGCGACGTAGCTGAGGAAACCCGTCAGCGCATCGAGGATCGAGATGCTGTGATTGCCCAGGCGCAGCGTGGACGTGTCAGTCACCGACGGATCGGACAGCAGACGCTTAAAGGAGCGCAGGTGAGGAGCGCCTTCGCGGGCAGCGTCTTCGGCGTCGAAACCATAAATCAGGCGGTCGCCGTCAAGAGCGATGATAGACGGAACGAAATCGACCGTATCGTCATGATTGTTGACGAAAGAGACGATCGGGTAGTTCCCCCGATCGACGATAGCGATCGCAGTGGTCGTGGTGCCAAAATCAACTCCGAGTCTCATGGCACCCACACTAGCGTTTAAATAGGGGAGGTCCTAGGACGTCTCGCCGGGCGTTCGCACATTCCCCGGTAAGGCCCTGTTTGCAATGGTGACAAAGAGCCAGGCGAGCAGGAAGTATGCGCAACCGGCAATGGCATCAACCACATAATGATTGGCCGTTGCGACGATTGTCACGATGGTTAAAACGGGGTGGACGGCGAGAATGAGCCGGGCCCACCATGAGCGCCAGACGTACGTACCGAGCATGACTGCAACCCACACGGACCAACCAGTGTGCATCGAGGGCATGGCGCCGTAGGGGTTCGCGAGCGTGCCAAATAGCTGCGAATATGCGGACGTGTGCTCGGCGACGGCATCGACGAAACCAAGCTCAGGAACGAGGCGTGGGGGGGCCAGGGGATAGGTCCAGTAGGTGATGAGCGCGCCCAGCGTCATGATGACGAGAGTCCACCGCGCGCTGCGATAGTGAGTGGGGGCCTTCAGCCATAAAACAACCATGGCAAAGCCGGTCATCGCGAAGAATGACACCGCGTACTGGGTGGATGCGAGAGATGCGAGCAGCGGGTGAGTCGTGAGCCAGGCGTTCGCGCGACCTTCGATAAACAGTCCGAAGCGCGACTCGAAGGCGGCGACGTCGTGTGCGTGAGCGACCGCGACAGATTCCGGAGCCTTCGCGAGGAACGACAGGATGGAATACGACAGGCATGCCAGCGCGAGCACGATGGTCTCTCGGATGGCAGGGGGGGCGCTGTGAACGCACGTCTAGGTCTGTCGTCATGGGTGTAACTGTAGCGCGTGGTCGGAGAGCGGACGATAAAGAATATCGGACATAATGTACATTATCGGATCGTGGGGGTGGGGCTTGGACGAGGTCGTGGGAGCGTTCCGCTTGACGTGTCAGATAGAATGGACCCGTTTCGTTCTTTTGTTCAGGAGGCTGTTATGGCTGACCGCGCACTGCGTGGCATGCAGATCGGTGCGAAGTCCCTCGAGTCTGAGGACGGTGTCGTTTTCGCCGATCGTTTCGTCGTCCGTTACGCGTGCCCCAATGGCCACGAGTTCGAGGTGACGCTGTCCAGCGAAGCCACCGCACCTGCGACGTGGGAATGCAAGTGTGGCCAGGCGGCCGAGCTCATCGGCGAAACCGTTGAGGATGAGGAAAACAAGCCCGTCAAGCCGCAGCGCACCCACTGGGACATGCTGCTCGAGCGTCGCTCGATAGAGGAACTCGAGGTCGTTCTGACCGAGCAGCTGACCGCGTATCGCGAGGGGCGCCTGCGCCCTGAGGGTTCCTACCGCAAGGGCTAACGCTTCGGCAGTACCTGTCGCGCGGCCTGGGCCAGTCGGCTCAGGCCGCCTTTCGTTACCATCACGAGCTCCTCGACGAAAATCGACGAGTCGAGCTTCGATTCACCGGCCATGCGCTCGTCAAAGGTGATCGGAACCTCGGCGATAACAGCGCCCAGGGAGCGTTCGAGCTCGGTCATTTCGACCTGGAACCCGAATCCTGTCGTCGCTACCCGACCGAGAACCGCGTGTTCGCTCAGGAAAGACGCGCGGTGCAGGCGCAGGCCTGCCGTCGCATCGCGCACGGGTGTGCCCAGGCAAAAACGGACATAATAATTTCCGGCCTTGGACAGGGCGACACGCTTCGTAGACCAGCCATTGATAGCACCGCCCGGCACCCAACGCGACCCGATGACCAGGTCCGGGCGATCGGGACCGGCCATGCGGCACAGTAGCTTCGGCAGATCAACGGGACGATGCGAGCCGTCCGCATCCATCTGAAGAATGAAGGGGTATCCGTGGTCGATGCCCCAGCCCATGCCATCGACGTAGGCGGTGGCAAGGCCCGACTTCGCGGGGCGATGAAGAACGTGCAGCCGCTCCTCGCCCTCGCGTCGGTTGTCGACCCACTCCCCCGTTCCGTCTGGCGATGAATCGTCGACGATCAGCACGTGCGCACCCGGCACGTTTGCCCAGATGTCGCCCAGAATCGTCGGCAGCGTCGACATCTCGTTGTACGTCGGGATAACGATCAGGGTGTGGTCGCCGGACGGCGACGGAAAGGAAGGAATGGATTCAGTCATGACTCACATCTTGCCGAATTTAGTGGCCGGACGCACGTCTGGCGCGCGCTGATGCCCTAATTCCTTGTCCGATAACTGTTACGGTGGTGAGAATTGCGATGATCAGTGTCGCCACCATCACGGCGCCTGGAATCCTCTCCCCCGCCACAGCCGTCAACGTCTGCGAGGTGCGAAGCGGGATGTCGGCAGCGAGCGTTGCTGCCTCCTCGGTACCCGTGCTCGCGAGAATCGAACCGTCGGGACGAATCACGTACGAGTGGCCGGTCGTCGAAGCCTGAACGGCACTGCGCGAATACTCCATTGCGCGCATGCGCAAGAGCTGGCCCTGCTGAGCGGACTCGCCCGAGGAGCGGAAATGATAGTTGTTCGAGGGAACGACGATCGCCTGACCGCCACGAGCAACGCCGTCGCCGATCACGAGGGGGTATGCAGCCTCGAAACAGATACCGACGGCGAGGGGAACGCTGCGCCCGTCGCGCGCCTGGACCGTCATTAGGGGAGGCTCCTCCCCCGCTTCCATGTCCTTGCTGGCCTGAGCAACCTCGGTCGCGAACGAAGCGATGACGTCCCGGAAAGGAATGAACTCGCCAAAGGGAACGGGAACGTGCTTGGAGTAACGTGCGGCCTCGTCCATTCCTGTGCCCGGCTCCCATACTGCCAGCCAGTTCTTCACGCGGTCGCGCTCGTTGAGATTCGTGTAGCCGATCAGGATCGGCGCATCCAGCGCCGTGGCGGCTTGATCGACGGCCTGGCCAATCGCAGGGAATGCAAGCGGATCGCGGTCGACGGATCCCTCGCCCCAGAGCGCGATGTCGATCGGGTGATCGGTGACCTGCGGCGTACTCGCAAGCTCGAGGGACGCCCGCATGTTGTTATCGGTCACCTCGCCCTCACGGCTGTACGCCTCGGCCCCAGGCAGCGCGATATCGCCTTGGACGACGCCGACGCGCAACATGCCGTTCTCCGCCTGATTGGGTAAAGAAATTGCGAGGGGCGCGACGTATGCGGCGGCGACCATGAGGGCCAATGCCGGACGCGAAAACCAATGCTCGCGTAGAACGGCGGCGTCGCGAGCCGCGAAGGCGCGGCGTACAAGAACGGCAAGAAATACGACGACTGCGGTGATGAGCGTCGTGCCTCCGTAGGGTGCGAGATGGCCGAGGGGCGAATCCACCTGAGGCAAGGCAACAGATCCCCACGGAAAGCCCGACCACGGCCAGCGCGAGCGAGCAGCGTCGACGCCTGTCCAGGTCAGCGCAAACAACAACGCCTGGACGAGCGGACCGCGCGCCCACCGCCACAGCTGCGTCCAGCGCGCGAAGAGCACCCATGCCATCAGGAAGAGAGTCTGCACGAAGGCGAGGACGAACCACGGGGGTGTCGTGCCAACGGCCAGCGGAATCCAGTCGATAAGAGGAACCCAGAAGCTCATGCCGAACACGAAGGTCACCGTCAGCGCGCGCGGGGCCCTGGCCTCGTCAATGCGCGATAGAAACAGGGCGAGGGCAGGAACCGATAGCCACCACCAGCCTACGGGTGGAAACGACGCATAGAGCGCGAGGCCGGCAATCGCGGCGATGATTGAATCGCCGCACACGTGCGCAAACGATGCGCGCTGGAAGATGTCTTGATGCCCCACTA
Organism: uncultured Xylanimonas sp.; assembly: GCA_927911615.1. GTDB lineage: Bacteria > Actinomycetota > Actinomycetes > Actinomycetales > Actinomycetaceae > Pauljensenia. The sequence continues at coordinate 1,803 of CAKMQM010000003.1, read as the reverse complement.
GCCCTCCAGGTGTCTCAAATCGTCGACCACGCAACGATACCGCGTCCGATGCGGTCCTTCGCGGCCTCGGCCTTTCGCGCCAGCTCGCCGCTAGACGACGCCGACGCGATCTGACCGAGGCAGTCCATGACCTGACGCATCCAGCGGACGAAGTCTCCGGCCTGGATCGGCGTGGCATCAATAGCTGTGGCCAGCGTCGAGCCGTGCGCCCACGCAAGTGTGGCAGCCATTAGACCGGCGTCGAGGCTCGGGGTCAGGTCGCAGCCACAGGCCTTTTCGACGCGGTGCACGCGCTCCAGGTCGCGAGGCTCTCGTGCCAGGCTTCCTGCAGTCGAATGCCCACGCCCGCAGGCGCCAGCTTCTGGGCATCGTCGTCGGAGCGAGAATCGTAGACGAGCGCAGACACCATCGACGCGAGCTCCGCCTCGTCGAGCTCATTCCACGTGCCCTCGTTCATCGACATGGCCGACGACCAGGTCGCGCTCACCGAAGATTCGGCGCAAGCGCTGACCCGCGTCTGTGACCTCATCCCCCGCCAAAAAACCGAGACGTTCAAGGACCGCGCAGACACGATCGAACTGGGCGGCCACGGAACCCGTCTGGGAGTCGATGGACGAGCGGAGACGACCGATCTCGCGCGCCAGGCGTGCCCGCTGGGCGCCGGCTCGAGCGTGCTCCTCGCGATGCGGGCAGCGGTGCACCGGATGCTGACGCATCGCGAGACGTAGTGCCGAGACCGGATCAGAGGCCTGCGTGGAATCTGCTGGGACCTCGTAGAGGCCCCTGGCTGCGCCGGAGCGCAGCTCCCCGGCGATGCGCGTGCGCTCCTTCGTGCGCCGTAGCGCAGAGCCACCGGGAATGGACATGTGGCCGACGACAGCAATTGCACCGCGCACGTCTTCGGGGGCCAGTGCCCTCCACGTGGCGTCCTCCCCCGATCACCGAGACCTGGGCCCTGCCCGAGGCGCTGGTGGCCTTCGCCCCAACGACACACAAGCGCGTCTTGCGGCCACGTGTCAGTGCGAGGACGTCCCCCGGGCGCACACCGGACAGAAGACGACGCGATTCATCTCGTGCCTCGCGCTTGCGCGCTCGTGCACCAGACTTCTCCGCCTGCCCCAACTGGTCGCGCAGCGTCAGGTACTCGCGGACGTCACCGTGCGAACACGACAGATCCTCGACCGTCGCGTCGCGCTGAGCCTCTAGCTCGGTCAGTCGCGACGCGAGCGCGACGACAGCGGAATCTGCCTGATACTGTGCGAAAGAGGACTCCAGGACCTTGCGAGTCTGGGCACGTGTCGAGCGTGCGAGCAGGTTGACCACCATGTTGTACGTCGGAGTGAACGCGGAAATCAACGGGTATGTGCGCTTCGACGCGAGAGCGGCGACCTCTTCGGGCGCCACTCCCCCACGATGAGAGACGACCGCGTGCCCTTCGGTGTCGATACCGCGGCGCCCCGCGCGTCCCGAGAGCTGCGTGTATTCACCCGCGGACAGAGAGACGTGCGCCGAGCCGTTCCACTTCGTCAGCGATTCAATGACGACCGTACGGGCGGGCATATTGATGCCGAGCGCGAGCGTCTCGGTCGCGTACACCATCTTAACGAGGCCGCGTGAAAACAGGTGCTCGACGCTCTCCTTCATGAGGGGCAGCATGCCAGCGTGGTGGGCGGCGATGCCGCGCATGAGGCCGCGTTTCCACGCCTCGGCGCGAGGACGATGGCGTCCTCGGGAGGTAGAAGCGCGATGACTCATCCACGTAGCTCTCGATCTCCGCGGCCTCCGAGCGCGTCGTCAGCGTGA
>CAKMQM010000002.1:0-3908 GCA_927911615.1 uncultured Xylanimonas sp. | reverse complement strand
ATCACGGATGGAAAGATGGTCGAGGTCAAGGAGGGGCTGACGGAGGGCGAGGAGATCCTTGAGTTCACCCCGACCTCGAACAAGGACAACCAGGACGGCCAGACCGGCCCCTACGGAGGCATGGACTCCGGCATGGTCGGAGGCCCGGGCGGCGCGGCGGGCACGCAATGAGTCTCGTGTGCCTGCGGGACGTGACCCGCACGGTGACCCTGCCCGATGGGGAGGACCTGCACATTCTGCGTGGCGTCAACCTGGACGTCGCCCAGGGTGAGCACGTCTCGATCGTGGGCCGCTCGGGCACGGGCAAGTCCACGATGCTCAACATCATCGGACTCCTGGACGCCCCACCTCGGCACGTACGAGCTGGACGGCGTGGACACCACGCGCCTGGGGGGAGGGGCGCCGCGCGCGCATGCGCGGGGAAGACTTCGGCTTCGTGTTCCAGCAGTTCAACATCTTCTCGGCGCGCACGGCCGCCGAAAACGTCGAGGTTCCCCTCCTGTACGCTCCTGGCCCCCAGCTGCTGCGCAGGCGCTCGATCGCCGTCGACATGCTGGAGCGCGTGGGCCTGGGTGAGCGCGCGGACTCCTACCCGGGCGAGATGAGTGGTGGCGAGCAGCAGCGCATCGCGATCGCTCGCGCCCTCGTGCGCCGCCCGCGCGTCATCCTCGCCGACGAGCCGACGGGCGCCCTCGACCCGGACACGGGCCGCGTCGTCATGGCCCTCCTCGAAGAGGTCGCACGCGAGTCCAACGCCGCCCTCATCGTCATCACGCACGACATGGCGGTGGCCGCGCGTGCGCAGCGTGCCTACGAGCTCTACGACGGCACGCTGCACGAGGTCGATGATCCGTCCTCGCTCACGCACCGCGCCGAGGCCGGGCACGCCAGCGACGAGGCCGGGGCTGAGCCGGCCTCGTCCCCCGAGATGTCGCAGGAGGCTGAGCAGTGAACGCCGTTAGTCAGATCCTGGGCGCGCTCATCGAGGCCTGGGGCGAGGTCAAGGTCCAGAAGGCGCGCGTCGTCCTCTCCCTCGTGGGTGTGGTCGCGGCCGTCGCCGCCATGACGATCGTCATCGCGCTCGGCGACCTGCTCCTGCAGTCCTCCCGCGAGTTGGCGGAACTCTACGAGGGGCGCTCGGTCACCCTGCGCCTGACCCCCGAAAGCTCCTCGAACGCCCCGGAAGGACCGGCGGCTGGCGGTCCATATCAGGACGCGTCCGATCCCGCCGCGGCCACCGGCGCGCAGACGGCGAAGCGACCCGACGAAAAGGACACCATCGGCGAGGCCATGGGCACCCTGGCCGAACGCACGGACATTCACTACTGGTCGCGCTTTTCCAGCGGGGGTGGTGAGATCGTCGAAACCCGCCAGGCCAGGGCCAGTGGACAATTCCGCGGCTATCCCCTGACGAAGATCGGCGACATGGTTGACGGCGTCGCGTTCCAGGGCGTGGACCCCTCCTATGCGGTCATCTACCGCACCCGCATGCTCGCGGGACGCTGGGTCGAGAGCAGCGACGCCGACCAGCGCCTGATTCCTGTCGTCATTTCGCAGACTCTCTGGGAGCAGCTGGGGCGCGCCCCTATCGATCAGGTGCCGATCGTCCTGCACACGAGCGACGGCGTCGCGATGCGCGTCGTCGGCGTCACCAAGTCGAAGAGCTCCTTCGACATGCCGACCGTGTTCGCGCATTACGACGCGGCGCGCGTCTCCTTCCCGCAGATGACCTCCCCGGCCATGATCGCGTGGGTGGGCACCGAGAACGCCGACCAGGCCCGTGAGAACCTGCCGCGCGCCCTGGCCTCGATCCTCGGCGAGGGGTGGAAAGTCTCCATCTCCGGCGGCGAGCACGAGGATATCGGCGAGGAGCAGCTTGGCACCATCTCGAACGTCATCATGGTCATCGGCGGCATCATCGTGTTCCTGGGCGCCCTGGGCCTGCTCAACGTTGCGATCGTGACCGTGCGCCAGCGCGTGCGCGAGATCGGCATCCGCCGGGCCGTTGGCGCCTCCGCCGCGCGCGTCTTCTTCGCCGTCTTCATGGAGTCGGTCGTCGCGACATTCGTCGCGGGCGTCATCGGCGTGGGTATCGCGGTCGTCGTCGTCCGATTCCTGCCCCTGGAGGCGCTCAACATCACCCTGAGCGACACCCCGGCCTTCCCCGCCGGCGCCGCTATCGCCGGCGTCGCCATCTCCACGAGCATCGGCGCCCTGTGCGGCATCATCCCGGCGCTCGCGGCCGTGCGCATCAAGCCGATCGACGCGATCCGTTACTGATTCATCGACGAGGCCGTGGCTCCCTCCCGGGTCCGCGCGCGCGGGCGCGGGGCGCCCCGGCCTCGTGCTGAGAGTGTTAGCGGGGGAGCGTGACGCGCTTGGTGTCCTCGTTGTAGACGATCATGCCGTCCTTCAGGAGTGCCCGGTAGACGCGGGTGGGCTGGTAGCGGTCGCCCCCGTCGATGCGGGCAGCGTCGAGGACTTTGCGTTTGGTGAGGCCGTCGGTGCCCTCGAAGTGGGCGGTGCGCAGGGCCTTCATGATGCGTCCACGCGCCTGGCGGTCGGTGCCCGCGTAGGGCTGGGGCGTGGGACGCTTCTCGTCCTTCGGGTGACCGGCGAGCGCCCACGCGCAGTGTTCGTGGATGGTGCACTCGTCGCAGGAGGGGCTCAGCTGCGTGCAGACCAGGGCCCCGAATTCCATGAGCGACAAACTGACCTCGGCCGCGTGGCGCCCGTCTTCGGGCAAAATTGCGTCGGCCCGCATCGTTTCCGCTTTCGAGGGCGTGGTGTGGGGAGGAAACTCTCGGCCGTCCAGAAATCTGACCAGCACGCGACGGACGTTCGTGTCCAGGACCGGCACGCGGATTCCGTGGCGGAAAGCGAGCAGCGCGGATGCGGTGTAGGTGCCGACGCCCGGCAGGAGGGTCAGGTCCTTGAGGGAGAGGGGGACCTCTCCGCCGTGCTTCTCGACGATCGCGGCCGCGCAGGCCTTGAGGCGCAGGGCGCGGGAGGGGTATCCGAGGTTTGCCCAGGCAACAATGATGTCGGCGGAGGAAGCGGCCGCCACGTCCGCCGGCGTGGGCCAGCGTTCCATCCATTCGAGCCAGATCGGCTGGACGCGTGCGATGGGCGTCTGCTGGCTCATGATCTCAAAGACGAGGGTCCCCCAGTCAGAGACGTCGGCTGCGCGCATTGGTAGGTCGCGCTTGTGCGTCGCGAACCAATGGGGCAGGTCGCAGTGGAGCGCTCGTGTGGCCTCCGCCGTTGGATTTATGAACACTCAGTCAGTCTATGGAACAAAACTTCATCGTGACGAACGAAAGGAATTAAGGTGTGAGCCGCTGCATAAAAATGGGTGAATATTGTCAAATTCAAAAGGGTCCGCTAGTCTGACCGTGTTTTTAAAACACCCCATGCGGGGTCCCATCAACACATAGGAGACAACATGTCCGCTCCTCAGCAGCCCGGCTACAACGCCCCCGCGCAGGGCAAGTCCCGCGTGGTCGCTGGCCTTCTCAACCTTTTCCTCGGTGGCTTCGGCATTGGTGACTTCTACCTTGGCTACACCCAGTACGCCATCTACAAGATCGTCATCTCCCTCGTGCTCGTGGTGCCGGCCGTCGTCGTGGATCTTGGCTTCATCTCGACCATCTTCAGCCTGCTCTACTACGCGTGGGGCGTCGTTCTGCTCGTCGTGGCCATCATGACCTTCCTGGGCAAGTGGATCTACGAGAAGGACGCCAACGGCGTTCCCACCGTCTGAGTTGTGCCTGTGTGCGCATTACGCGCGCGCTAACAACGTCACGCGCGGGGCCCGGCAACATGCCGGGCCCCGCGCCTTTTATCGACCCGGGAGGGGTGCTCCCGGGATAAATCGGGGGCGTATCGGGGGTGAACCGGTTACCACT
>CAKMQM010000001.1:0-3494 GCA_927911615.1 uncultured Xylanimonas sp. | reverse complement strand
CCGCGAAGCTGTGGAAGATCACCGCGTGCGGCGAGGTGACGCCGGGCGGTGGACGCGAGGCCTTCGTGACCGGCGTGACAGGCGACCGCGACTGACGATCGGCCTCGGAACCCGCGCGATTGGCCACAATGCGCCCCCGTCCTCGAAACGAGGCCGCGCCACTCCCTTCGCTCTCGTTACCCTTGACACCATGACCGACGAACATTCCCGGCCCCGCGCCCCTCGGTGACAAGCTCGTATCGCCTTCCTCGGCCCGTTCGGCACGTTTACCGAGCAGGCTGTCCACCAGGTTGCTCCCGCCGGCGCGATCCTCATGCCGATGACGAGTGCCCCGCAGGCGCTCGCGGCCGTGCGTCGCGGCGAGGCCGACCGCGCCGTCGTCCCGATCGAAAACTCCATCGAGGGCGGCGTCAACGCGACGTTGGATTCCCTCTCGCACGGCGACCCCCCTCGTCATTGTCGCCGAGATGCACGTCCACGTTGTCTTCCAGCTGGCCGTCCTGCCGGGTACTCGTCCCGAGGATATTCGCCGTATCGGCACCCACCCGCACGCGTGGGCGCAGTGCCGCGGCTGGGTTGAGGAGACCTTCCCCGGCGCGATCCACGTGCCCGCCACGTCGACGGCCGCTGCCGCCGAGCTCCTCTCGGACGGTGATGCATCCTTCGATGCCGCCCTGTGCAACGCGGTCTCGGTCAACACCTACGGCCTGGAGGCCCTGTTCACCGACGTCGCCGACAACCCGGGCGCGATCACCCGCTTCGTGCTGGTGGCCCGCCCCGGTGTGGTGCCCCCGCCGACCGGCGCGGACAAGACGACCATCCAGGTTGCCCTGCCCGTCAACGAGTCGGGCGCTCTGCTGACCCTCCTCGAGCAGTTCTCGGCGCGCGGCGTCGACCTGTCCCGCATCGAGTCTCGCCCGAGCGGCGACGGCCTCGGCAATTACACGTTCAGCATTGACATCGTCGGCCACATCCGTGAGGAGCGCGTTCAGGCGGCCCTCGTCGGCCTGCACCGTTACTCGCCGGATGTTCGCTTCATGGGGTCCTACCCGCGCGTCGACGGCGTGCGCGCGTCGGTCGCGCCGGGCACCACGGACGAGGCCTTCCGCGCGGGTCGCGCGTGGGTCGCGGACCTGCTGCACGGCGGGGACGGCATGGGTGAGGCTGCGGGCAACGCCCCGTCCTGGCCGCTGGCCTGACGCCCGCGTCGCCGCGCTGAGCCAATAGGCGTCGCCCCGGCAGAGATAAGCCGCGTCACGGCATCTGCTGCTCCAACGAACTGTCAACCGAGCTGTATCGGGCAGGTCTGCACCAGATAGGGAGCATTACACCAGTTAGGGGGTATTACACCACCTCCGAGCTGGTGTAATGCCCCGTTAAGTGGTGTAACACCACTTAGAAACAAGGCAGATCGTGGAGATGCGCAGTGGGTTGGTGTTGGAGATGTGCGAGCCTTAGCCTCGAGGCTCCGCATCGAGGTGCAACGAGAAACCTAGCGTCCCATCGTCGGGATTCAACCCGTTAGGGAAGATTCAACCTGATCGGGAAGATTCCACCCGATCAGAAGGGGTTGAATCTTCCCGATCGGGTGTAACACCTCATCGGTCACAAGCGTCGTCGTGGAATTTGTCGCCGGCATGCCTCCTGTCGGCGTTCAATGGGCGCAGACCCTGCAGCACTGCACTAGATGCAGCAGCGATGCACTAGTTGTGGGGGCATTGCACTGCCTGCTATCTGGTGCAATGCCGCGCTAAGTAGTGCAATGCTGTGCGAAGTAGTGCACTGCTACTCAGCGACAAGCTCGTGCGCGGCGCGCATCGCGCAAGGAAGCGGGTTTACCCCGGCAGGAGCTCCATCCACGTGCGCTCGGCGGGCACGGCGATGTCGAGGGCGCCGGCCTGCATGCGAATGTGCATGGTGTGGGCGAGGCCGATCGCGTCGCCGTCCACCTGGCACACCTGGGCCGCTTCGGCCGTGACGGATGCTCCCTTCGCCTGGCGGAATGCGACCTTGCCGGTCGACACGGGCAGGTTGATCGGGCGCAGGCCGATGAGCTGGCCGAGCATCTTCCAGGTCACGTCCGCCCAGCCGAGCAGGCCAGCGAGCGCGTCGATCGCGATGACGTCGATGAGGCCGTCCGACAGCTCCGCATCGGGCGCGAGGACCAGCATCTTCATCTCGCCCGCGTTCGCGAACATGACGGACCGGGCCTCGACGCGGGTAATCTCATCGGCGGGTGAGCGTAGAGATTCTGTGCTCGCCGAGGCGGCCTCGTCCAGGGTCTCTCCCGTGATCTGATCGCCGACGCCCAGAGGGTCTGCCACTCGAGCGGCGGGGGAGCGCAGGGTCAGGCGCGCCTTCATGCGCGGAACGCCCATCGCGCCCAGGCCGGCCCACACGTAGGCGATCCATCCGATGCGCTTCTTCAGTTCGGGGTTCGTGCCCGCCATCGTTGCGCCGTCGTAGCCCATGCCCGCGACGACGAGGCATGCGTACTCGTCCGCGCGCGGCTCCATCGACGAGGCCGGGGCGCCCTGGTCCGCAGCGCAGGCTTCGGGATGTAGCGCGGTGCGTGCCGCGAGGCGCAGTCCCCCTTCGGCGGGCTGAGTGGACTCCTGGGTGACGTCTTCGACGCGTACCCACGCCAGGTCGACGGCGCGGTGGTTGCGGTCGAGCGCGACGGCGAGGGCCTCTTCGGGGTTGTCGGGGACGGAGAGGTTTCCGGCCAGGACGTTGCCGGTTCCCACGGGGATGATGCCCATGCGGACGCCGGATCCTGCCATGCCGGCTGCGACGGCGCGCACGGTCCCGTCTCCGCCTGCGGCGATCACGACGGTGGCGCCTTCCTCGAGGGCGCGCACGGCCTGCCCGGTGCCCGGGTCCTCGCGGGTGGTCTCGCGCCAGTGCACGTGATCGATACCCAGTTCCTTGGCCTTACGGTTGATGCGGTCCTTGAAGGCCTGTGGATCCTCGTGCTTGGAGGGATTCATGATGATCCAGGGACGTGGCCGTCCGCGCGTCGGGTCGTCCACCGATGCGGGGATGTCGAGGGCCTTGCGGCGGCGATGCCGGCGGGTGATGGCGGTTGCCAGACGCGCGACTCCGATGGCTCCGGCTCCGGCGGAGGCAGCGAGTGCCCAGTAAATTGCGTCCATATGCCTAGCGTATCCCGCTTTATGCCTGTGGACGGGTTGTGAAGTGGCTTTTCGTTGCACTTCGTGTCACCAGAGACGAGCTGACGTGTGCTTGCCGTCATGTTGTCCACACGGTTATGCACCAAAGGTGGATAACTTTCAGGGTTTTGAAGATCCCCGGGGTGTAGTTTGTGTATAACCTTGACCTGCTGTATTGAATTCAAAGTCGGGTCGGTAGGGGACACGGCGCGCCCACCTGGCATAGGATGGGAGGCATGATTGATGTGCGTGCCCTGCGTGAAACCCCGAACCCGCCCGCGCCTCCAGCGTGCCCGCGGAGCGAACCCCGGCCTCGTCGAT